>QMME01000325.1 GCA_003647095.1 Deltaproteobacteria bacterium | reverse complement strand
GGTGATGCCGAGGTGGTGGCCAAGATCGAACATCCGCAGGCGCTGGAACACCTCGATGACATCCTCGATGCCTGCGACGGCATCATGGTGGCCCGCGGAGACCTGGGGGTGGAAATGCCCCCCGAGCGGGTGCCGGCCATCCAGAAATCGCTCATTACCCGCGCCAACCAGCGCGGCAAGCTGGCCATCGTGGCCACCCAGATGCTGGAGTCGATGCGACGCAATCCCCGCCCTACCCGGGCCGAGGCTTCCGACGTGGCCAACGCCGTGTTCGATGGTGCCGATGCCTTGATGCTTTCCGGTGAGACCGCCAACGGCGAATACCCCGTGGAAGCCGCGCAGATGATGGCCCGGATCATCACCGAGGCGGAAAAGTCCCCGGCGCTGATGAACCCAACCTCCAACCGTCCCCTGCAGGATCCGGCGTTGTTTCCCAATGCCGTCTGCAACGCCGCCGTGGTGGCGGCACGGGACATCGACGCCCGCCTGATCGTGGCCTTCACCGAATCGGGCAGCACCGCCCGGCTGCTCTCCGACTACCGCCCCCAGGCCCGCATCGTGGCGCTGACTCCCCACTTGCGTACCTACAACCGCCTGAACGTCCTCTGGGGAGTCGAGCCCATCAAGGTACCCAAGGTACGCAGCACCGACGCCATGCTGCGCCAGGTCAACCAGACCCTGCTGCAACTGGGTTATGCCCGGCCGGGAGACGGGGTGGTGATTGCCTCCGGGGTTCCCATCGGCCAGCCCGGCTCCACCAACCTGCTCAAGCTGCACCGGGTGGCGTGAACCGGCCGGGAGCACCTCCGGGAAGAAAAATTCCCATTATTTCAGCATGCTTGACAAGCGGGGGGGGCCATCGGTATATTGGCCGCTGGCAAGGTCGTTGCCTGGAAGGAAATGAATGTCATGAAGACGGTGGAGGTATCGATTCTGGGGCAGCGGCTGAAGGTGCGAACCGACGAGGGAACGGAGTACATCAAGGACCTGGCGGCCTTCGTCGACGAGAAGCTGGGAGAGGTCAAGAAGAAGACCCGGGCGGTATCAACCCACAGCCTGGCCATGCTGGCCGCCCTGAACATCGCCGACGAGCTTTTCAAGGCGCGTGAACGACAGCAACAGGTCAAGGCGGAGATGAAGGAACGGGTGGACAAGATCTTGAAACTGGTTCGCTCGGGTCTCTAGAAAAATCGCTTGCCCCTGCGGGGTGCGTGACGGGCTTTTAGAAAGAAAATGAACCAACAAAATCACATTGGGAGTTGCCGCTACCGGTGGTGTGCAGCCTCCAGGAGAGGAAGCCTGAAGCCGGCATGTAACGCCCCCCTGGTGAAGGCGGGGTTCATTGCCTTCAACTGCCCTGACGGCCCATGCGGGGGTCTATTGGTTGCTATTCCCGCCGTACCAGCGGACGGGTTGACATAGATTCGGGACACCGGAAATGGTCAAGCGAGTGGTAAGCGAAGCACTCGATTTTTCTTGCAGATGGAAACGGCTCTGATGAAATCAGGCGAACACGACGGGACTCCCGGCCGGTCCCAGAACCACTGGCAGGAGGAATAACAGGGCAGGCCGCCGCCAGAGCTGTCCATACTCGCCATCTTCTTTCCCGGATCGACGCCCGGACATCCCCGGGCGCAACCCGATGCAGAGGCAGGTACCGGTGGGAACAACCCGGCCGCCCGGTCTGACCGCGATCGGCGGCGGGTGGGTTCACATACCAGCCGCTAGCTGCGGTCCACGGCCTGCGGCGGAGGAGTTTTCCATGACTGCTTGGATCATCGTATCGTCTCTGGCAGCACTCATCGTCGGTTTCGGGGTGGGAACGCTTCTGCAACTCAAGCGCGCGCACAGTCGCCTCAACCTCTCCCGGAACGAGGCCCGGCGAATCACCGACGAAGCCGAGAAACAAGCCGAGCTCACCAGGCGCACCGCGGAACTGGAGGCCAAGGAGATCGCCGAGCGCGGCCGCCGGGAACTCGAACAGGAAATCAAGGAAAGGCAAGGCGTCCTGCTCAACCAGGAAAAACGCCTGGACAACCGGGAAGAGACACTGGACCGGCGCGCCGATCTGCTCGACCGCCAGGAGGCCGAGCACCGGCGGCGGGAGCGTGACATTGCCAAGCGCGAGCAGCAGGCCGCCGACTTGCAACGGAAATACGAGCAGCTGCTGGTCGAGGCCCAGCAACAACTCGAACGCGTGGCCGGCATGAGCGCCGAGGAGGCCCGCAAGCGCCTGATGGAGCAGATGCTGGAGGAGGCCCGCCACGAGGCCGCCAAGCAGATCCGCACCATCGAGGAGGAAGCCCGCCAGGAGGCAGATCGCAAGGCCAAGAAAGTGCTGGCCACCGCCGTGCAAAGGTACGCCGGCGATTACGTGTCAGAGGCCACCGTCTCCGTGGTCCATCTGCCCAACGAGGAGATGAAGGGTCGCATCATTGGTCGCGAAGGTCGCAACATCAGGGCCCTGGAGGCGGCCACCGGCATGGATCTCATCATCGACGACACCCCGGAGTGTGTCATCGTGTCCGGGTTCGACCCGGTGCGGCGCGAGATCGCGCGCATGAGCCTGGAAAAGCTCATCGCCGACGGGCGCATCCATCCCGCCCGCATCGAGGAGGTGGTCAGCAAGACCCAGGAAGAAATGGAGCGCATCATCCGCGAGGCCGGCGAACAGGCCACCTTCGAACTGGGCATCCACGGACTGCACCGGGAACTGGTCAAGTACCTGGGACGCCTGAAATTCCGCACCAGCTACACCCAGAACCAATTGCAGCACTCCCTGGAGACGGGCTTCCTGTGCGGCATCATGGCCGCCGAACTGGGGCTGAACCCCCGCCAGGCCCGGCGCGCCGGACTGCTGCATGATATCGGCAAGGCCATCGACCACGAGGTAGAGGGTTCCCACGCGGCCATCGGCGCCGACCTGCTCAAGAAGCACGGTGAATCTCCCAAGATCGTCCATGCCGTGCGGGCCCACCACGAGGAGATCAAGCCGGAGACGGTCCTGGCGGTACTGGTACAGGCCGCCGACGCCCTCAGCGGCGCCCGCCCCGGGGCACGCCGGGAGATGCTGGAGACCTACGTCAAGCGCATCGAGGAGCTGGAGAAGATCTCCCGCTCCTTCAAGGGCGTGGAGAAGGCCTATGCCATCCAGGCCGGGCGCGAGGTGCGGGTAATCGTGGAAAACACCAAGGTGAGCGACGACCAGGCCCTGTTGCTCTCCAAGGACATCGCCGCCAAGATCGAAAAGGAACTCACCTACCCTGGACAGATAAAGATCACCGTCATTCGCGAGACCCGGGCGGTGGATTATGCCCGCTGAACGGCCGGTACGCATACTGCTGCTGGGCGACATCATCGGCAAGCCCGGCCGCCGGGCCCTGGGAAAACACCTGCCCGGCCTGGTCGAGGAGCTGGACGTCGACCTGGTGGTGGCCAACGCCGAAAACGCCTCCGGAGGCCTGGGACTCACTCCCAAGGTGGCCGGGGAGTTGCTGGGGATGGGCATCCACGTACTCACCTCGGGCAACCACATCTGGAAGCACAAGGAGATACGTCCCTACCTGGAGGACGAGCCCCGCCTGCTGCGCCCGGCCAACTACCCGGCGGGCGCTCCCGGCCGGGGCAGCGGTGTCTACACCACGGCCGCCGGTATCGAGGTGGGCGTCATCAACCTGGAAGGGCAGTTGTTCATGAGCCCGCTGCCCAGCCCCTTCCGGGAGGCCGATCGCCTCATCGAGCGACTGCGGGGCCGGGCCCGTATCATCGTCGTCGATTTCCACGCCGAGGCTACCAGCGAAAAGCGGGCCCTGGGGTTGTACCTGGACGGGCGGATCACCGCGCTGGTGGGCACCCACACCCATGTTCCCACCGCCGATGCCGAGGTGCTGCCGCAGGGCAGCGGCTACCTGACCGACCTGGGCATGTGCGGCCCAACCGATTCCGTCATCGGCGTCCGCAAGGAACAGGCCATCAGCCGCTTCGTCACCCAGCTACCCTCTTCCTTCCAGGTGGCCCGCGGCCGGTTGCAGATCCAGGGGGCGCTGGTGACGGCCGATCCCGCCAGCGGTCGCTGCCTGGAGATCAGCCGTCACACCTGGCCCGGTGAGTAGACCTTACTTGTAGGTGGTGAATCCCTGCAGGAACTCGTCCCAGGTGGACACCTGGCTCCAGGCGGCGTTCAGGTAGTCGTTGTCGATCACCGAGCCGCTCTGCGGCAGGTACACAGACATGCCGTAGGCACCCGCGTAACCAGACTGCGCCTGGTTGTGGGCAATGGTGACGTCGAGCTGGTCTGACAGGGCCTGGGCAGCGCTTACCATGTCTGCCGGTGCACCGCTCATGCCCATGATGCCCAGGGCGAAGTGCTTCAGGTCGCGGTACTCGGGGTAGTAGAAGCTCTGGGTGGCACCACGCACGGTGTTTATCTGGCCGTTCAGGTCGGGATGGGCGCGCAGGGCATCGGCGAAGGCGTTCATGGTGGCATTGAGCTGGTCGAAGGTGTCCAGGTCAATCGCCGACAGGGTGCTGGCCGAGGAGCCGGAGGCATAATAGGCGTCCACGATGGAGGTGGCCAGGTCCAGCGGGCTGGTGTTGAGGGGATCGGCGACGAGGCCGGGCAGGAAGCCGTCGTAGGCCCAGCCGTCGCCGGGCTCGGTCTCTTCCGAGGCCACGAAGTAATGCGCGTAGGGTGCCGAAACCAGGGCCACCTCCCACATGCCCATCAGGCACTCGTCGTGGCCGACGATGTCGAGCTTGCCGCCCAGGGCGGCGGTGATGCCCTGCAGGGCCTGCTCGTACTCGCCGGCGGCAATGGAGATGTGGTTGCCGCTGGAATCGTCCCAGGACATGCCCTTGTAGGGAAGCGGCCTGGGCTTGTTGCGGTCCCAGCCCGAGCCGTGGTCCCACATCACCAGGGCATGGTGCCGGGCCGGGTAGTTCTGGATGGCCCAGATGCCGAAGTCCCGCAGGGTCTGCCAGTCACCCATGTCGATCTCGCCCATGTCCTCG
>QMME01000324.1 GCA_003647095.1 Deltaproteobacteria bacterium | reverse complement strand
CACGGCCACGGTGAACTCCGGCTTGTCCTGGTTGGCCGGGATCAGCAATTTGCCCTGGAAGTCGATCGCCAGCACCGCCCCCGCGTCGGCATCGACCAGCAGCCGGCCCCGGGCCTTGACCGGCCGGGCCCGGTCCCGCCAGCGATCGCGGTAGCTGGGCGTGGGCTCGATGGGATAGACGTATTTTTTCACCCCGGCCGGAACCGGAGGCGGCTCGGTGGTGCCCGGCAGCCGCGGCTTGCCGCCGTTGAGCCCGATGGTGAACTCCACCGCGTCACGGCCGTGGTGGTTGACCAGCTTGCCCTTGACGAAACCCAGGCGCCCGCGAAACAGCCGGTAGATGCTGGCCCAGCCGCCGTAGGCCTCCTGGAGACGCCGCCAGTGCTGGCCGTCGATGGTGCCGCGGGGATGGAACAGGGCATGTCGATTGCGCAGGAAGAACTTCCCGCCGCTGTAGATGGCCTGGTAACCCTGCCCGGCGTCGTTTTCCAGGTTGACGGAGAAGTCGCCGTTGCGGGCGTAGACGATGTGGTCGGTCTCGTCCAGCGACACCCAGCCCTGCGGCGAGGACATGGAGAAGTGCACGCTGGCTCGGTAACTGTGCGCCCCCAGCCGGGCGGCCACTTCCCGGAAAGGCCGGGTGTTTATCTTGTCGGCCACGGCGGCGTCGCCGGGGAGGGAAAAGACATCGAGTTGTTCGCCGGCGGCCTGTCCGCCGTCGCCCGGCTGCAGGAAGCGCTCCAGGTGGGCTTCCCGGCGATCGCCGCATCCCGAAAGCAACAGGGCCGGGACCAGCAGCATGTGTATTCGCCAGCTCACGAACCGCCAGCTTGCCCCATCTTGGCCCCGCGGTCAATAATCGCGTTTCTGCGGGCGATTTTTGTTGACTGCCCCACCCGGCCGTGCTATGCATGCCCTGTTGTCACCCGCCGTGGTTTGCATTGTCGTGTACAATCGGCTCGGATGGGGAGGACAAAGACGTCGGCAGGTGCCGGCGCGTGTGGAAGTCGCTGTCACGTGAGAAATGGGTTCAAGCGCTGGCAGCGACACGGAAACAGGAGCAGTAAGATGGCGACAGGAAGAGTGAAGTGGTTCAACAACTCCAAGGGTTATGGATTCATCGAGCAAGAGGACGGCGAAGACGTGTTCGTCCACTTCTCGGCCATCCAGGGGGATGGGTTCAAGAGTCTCGAAGAAGGCCAGACCGTGGAGTTCGAGGTAACCCAGGGCCCCAAGGGCCTGCAGGCCCAGAACGTGGTGGCCAAGTAGGTATTCCGCCGAAGAACCACCCCAGCCGGGCGTCAGCCCGGCTTTTTTCGTTTCCGGGTCCGGCCGGCGAGCGGAGGCGCCGGCAGCGCGGTCGGGGCGGGAATCGAAGGCGGGGTCGATTTCCCTTGACAGCCCCCCCGGGCCGTGTAATACGGTCCGGCAATCGCCCGAGGGAAAGCGGTTCCTGGTTGATTTCTGGTTATCGAATCGTCTGAAAACGTGAGAAAGTAAAGGTAGCGTAACCATAGCGACAGTCGCAATTCCCTTCCCCCAAATCCCATCTCATTGTCCAAGGAGGCAACATGAACCTCAACCTGAAAGAACTGAAGAACATGAAGATCAGCGAGCTCAACAAGCTGGCCAAGGAATACAAGGTCCAGGGCGGCGGCGGCATGCGCAAGTCGGAGCTGATCTTCGCCATCCTGCAGGCCAAGACCGAAAAGGACGGTTTCGTCTACGGTGAGGGTGTGCTGGAGGTGCTGCCCGACGGCTTCGGCTTCCTGCGCTCTCCCGATTACAACTACCTGCCCGGGCCCGACGACATCTACGTCTCGCCCTCGCAGATCCGTCGCTTCAACCTGAAGACCGGCGACACCATCGCCGGGCAGGTGCGCCCGCCCAAGGAAGGCGAGCGCTACTTCGCCATGCTCAAGGTGGAGATGGTAAACTACGAGGATCCCGAGGTGGCGCGGGACAAGATCCTCTTCGACAACCTCACCCCGCTCTACCCCAACGAGAGGTTCCAGCTGGAATACGATCCCAAGAATTTCTCCACCCGCATCATCGACCTGCTGGTGCCCATCGGCAAGGGCCAGCGCTGCCTCATCGTCAGCCCCCCGCGGGCCGGCAAGACGGTGCTGCTGCAGGACATCGCCCGGGCACTGGAAACCAACCACAAGGACGTGGAGCTGATGGTGCTGCTCATCGACGAGCGTCCCGAGGAGGTCACCGACATGGAGCGCTCGGTCAAGGGCGAGGTGGTCAGCTCCACCTTCGACGAGCCGGCCCAGCGGCACGTGCAGGTGGCGGAGATGGTCATCGAGAAGGCCAAGCGCATGGTCGAGCACGGCAAGGACGTGGTCATCCTGCTCGACTCCATCACCCGCCTGGCCCGGGCCTACAACGCCGTGGTGCCGCCCTCGGGCAAGATCCTCTCCGGCGGCGTCGACTCCAACGCCCTGCACAAGCCCAAGCGCTTCTTCGGCGCCGCCCGCAACATCGAGGGCGGGGGCTCGCTGACCATCATCGGCACCGCCCTGGTGGACACCGGCTCGCGCATGGACGAGGTGATCTTCGAGGAGTTCAAGGGCACCGGCAACTCGGAGATGCGCCTGGACCGCAAGCTCATGGAGAAGCGCATCTTCCCCTGCCTGGACATCAACGCCTCGTCCACCCGCAAGGAAGAGCTGCTCATGGACAACAGCGTGCTCAACCGGGTGTGGATCCTGCGCCAGCTGCTGCACCCGCTCAACGTGGTCGATTCCATGGAGTTCCTGCTCTCCAAGATCTCCCGCACCCGCTCCAACCAGGAGTTCCTCGACTCCATGAACCAGTAGTCCGCGGGCGGAAGAAGGTTCAGAACCTCCCACCCGGGACTAGCGGATTTCCCAGATCGGCCAGCAAGATCAAGGAGCGGAAAGATTATGGCCGCAGTCGTAGTGCAACTACGTCGAGGACCATTTTTGCAGCAGCGACGCGGAGATTGCAGTCGAGGTGGGAAATCCGGGAAGGCGGGTTTTGCTTGACATACCGGCCGGGGCGTGTAGGATGTCTCGCCTGCCGCCCCGGGGCGGGGCGGCACCGTGAAGGGAAGGACAGTCATGAAGGAAGGCATTCATCCCAAGTACGTCGAGGCCACCATCGAGTGCGCCTGCGGCAACGTGATTCATACCCGTTCCACCCGCGGCAGCTTCAAGATCGATATCTGCTCGGCCTGCCACCCCTTCTTCACCGGCAAGCAGAAGCTGGTGGACTCTGCCGGGCGGGTGGAGCGTTTCCGGCGCAAGTACGCCAACGTCAAGGGGGCCATGCCCGCCGCCGACCAGGCCGAACCCGCCGAGGAAAAGCAGTAACGGCCCGCCGGCCCGGTGCCCGGCCAGCCGTCCACGCCAGGAGCAGTTCCCTGTCGAGCCAGCCGCCGGGTGCCGCGCGGGCACCCGGTTTTTTCATGAGCGAACGAGAAAAGCACACGCAGACCGGCGGGCAGGCCGTCATCGAGGGCGTGATGATGCGCTCGGGCAACGGCCTGGCGGTGGCGGTGCGCCGCCCCGACCAGGCCATCGTGGTGCGTCGCTCGGCCTGGCGCCAGCTGGCCCGGGGCAGCAAGCTGTGGCGCCGGCCCTTCCTGCGCGGCGGGCTGGTGCTGGTGGAGACCCTGGTCAACGGCATCGCGGCGCTGAACTTCTCGGCCGAGGTGGCCCTGGAAGAAGAAAAGGGAGAGCAGGGCGACGCCGGCAAGTCCTCGCCGGCACCGGTGTGGTTCACCGTTACCCTGGCGGTGGCCCTGGCCCTGGGCCTGTTCGTGGCCCTGCCGCACATGGCGGTGTGGCTGGGCGGCAAGCTGAGCGGCCGGCCGCTCGACGTCGACGACCTGTCCTTTCACCTGATCGTGGGAGTGGTCAAGCTGGGGGTGTTCGTCGGTTACCTGGCGCTCATCAGCCTGATGAAGGACATCCGCCGCCTGTTCGCCTACCACGGCGCCGAGCACCAGTCCATCCACGCGCTGGAAGCCGGTCAGCCGCTCGACGTGGCCCATGCCGCCCAGCATCCGCCCATGCACCCGCGCTGCGGCACCACCTTCCTGATCATGGTGGTGGCCGTTTCCATCCTGGTCTTCGCCCTGGTGTTTCCCCCGCTCATCTGGCTGCTGGGCCGGCCCACCGGCATCGGCTGGCTGGACCAGGTCATCTACGTCATCATCAAGCTGCCGCTGCTGGTGCCCATCGCCGGGCTGGCATACGAACTGCAGCGGCTGACCGCCCGCCACCAGCAGCGCCGCTGGGCCCGCCTGCTGGCCTGGCCGGGGCTGTTCATCCAGCGGCTGACCACTCGTCGTCCCTCGGCCGACCAGCTCGAGGTGGCCCTGAGTTCGCTGCTGGCGGCCCGGCAGCAGGACGCCGACCCGGCGCCGGCCGGCAGCGAGCCGCGCCTGGACGTCTACGAAGACTTCGCCGCCGCCCGCCTGGCCCTGGGCGGCGCCGCCGCGGAGGCCGGCGATGTTCGCCAAGCTGGCTGAGGTGGAGCAGCGTTTCCTGGAGCTGAGCCGCCAGCTCGAGGATCCCCGGGTGTACTCCGACCCGCGTCGCCTGCAGCAACTGGGCCGGGAGCGCAAGGCGCTCGAGCCGGTGGTGGAGGCCTGGCGGCGCTACCGGCAGCTGCAGCAGGAAATAGAGGAATACCGCGAGGCGCTGCGCGGCAAGGACGCCGAACTGAGCGAGCTGGCCGAGCAGGAGCTGCCCGGCCTGGAGCGGCAGCTCGAGCAGGTGGAGGAAGAGCTCAAGGTGCTGCTGCTGCCCCGGGATCCGCTCGACGAGAAGAACATCATGCTGGAGATCCGCGCCGGCACCGGCGGCGAGGAGGCGGCCCTGTTCGCCGCCGACATGCTGCGTATGTACCTGCGCTTTGCCGAGAGCCGGGGCTGGTCGAGCGAGATCATGAGCTCCAGCCCCTCCTCCAGCGGCGGCTACAAGGAGGTGGTGGTGGCGCTGGCCGGGGAGGCGGTCTATTCCCACCTCAAGTACGAGGGCGGGGT
>QMME01000323.1 GCA_003647095.1 Deltaproteobacteria bacterium | reverse complement strand
CGACGAAAAGCGCGGCCGCATCTTCGCCCTGGTCAACTTGGCCGTGGTGGGCTTCACCGCCCTGTCGATGTTGCTCGTGGGACCGGTCACCGAAGTCGTCGGGGTGGCGGCGGTGTTCGCCGGGGTGGCGGCGGTGGGCGGCGCGTTCGGACTGTTGGCATTTTCCTTCACCGCACTGCGCCGGGCGTGATTGACAGCATCCCGGCCCGATGCTAGCTTGCCGGCCGCGGCAAGGAGAGCTGGCATGGCCAACAAGAAGCTGACCGCCAAGGAGATTCGCCAGGCCTTCCTGGACTACTTCGCCGGGCAGGGCCACGAGGTCTGTCCCAGTTACCCGCTGGTGCCCCCCAACGATCCCACCCTGCTGTTCACCAATGCCGGCATGGTGCAATTCAAGGACGTCTTCACCGGGCGCGAGAAAAAGCCCTTCCGGCGGGCCACTTCCAGCCAGAAGTGCGTGCGGGCCGGCGGCAAGCACAACGACCTGGAAAACGTCGGCCGCACCGCCCGCCATCACACCTTCTTCGAGATGCTGGGCAACTTTTCCTTCGGTGACTACTTCAAGAAGGACGCCATTCGCTTCGCCTGGGAATTCCTCACCGGGAAGATGGGTCTCGACCCGGAGCGCCTGTGGGTTTCGGTCTTCGCCGGCGACGAGGCCGAGGGCCTGCCCGCCGACGAGGAGGCGGCCGACATCTGGCGCCAGGATATCGGCTTGCCCGAACAACGCATCCTGCGCTTCGGCAAGAAGGACAACTTCTGGGCCATGGGCGATACCGGCCCCTGCGGCCCCTGCTCCGAGATCCACTACGACCAGGGCGAACTGGTGGCCTGCAGCGAGCCCGGTCCCTGCCAGGGAGTGGCCTGCGAGTGCGACCGCTACCTGGAGGTGTGGAACCTGGTGTTCATGCAGTTCGAGCGCGACAGCGGCGGCGGGCTGCGGCCCCTGCCCGCTCCCAGCATCGACACCGGCATGGGCCTGGAGCGCCTGGCGGCGGTGTTGCAGGGTGTGGCCAGCAACTACGACACCGACCTGTTCCAGCCGCTCATAGCCCGCGCCGCCGAGATCGCCGGCACGGGCTACGGTGCCAGCGAGCAGACCGATGTCTCCTTGCGGGTGATCGCCGATCACGCCCGGGCCACGGCCTTCCTCATGGCCGACGGGGTATTGCCGGGCAACGAGGGACGGGGCTACGTGTTGCGGCGCATCATGCGCCGGGCCATCCGCCACGGTCACAAGTTGGGCATCGGCGAGCCTTTCCTGCACCTGGTCTGCCGGGAAGTGATAGCGCACATGTCCGTTGCCTACCCGGAGCTGGCCGAGCGTCAGGAACTGATCAGCAAGGCCAGCGAGCAGGAGGAACAATCCTTCCGCCGCACCCTGGATGCCGGGCTCAAGCTGCTTCGCCGGGAAATGGCTGCCCTGCAGCAGCGCGGGCAGCGGGTGATTCCCGGCCAGCTGGTGTTCGACCTGCAGGCCCGCGACGGCTTTCCCCCCGATCTCACCGCCGTCATCGCCCGGGAGAACGGACTGGAAATCGATCAACAAGGCTACCGCCAGGCCTTCGAGAAACACCAGCAGGTCAGTGCCGGGCAGCTGGGCCTGCAGGGCGTCGATCCCCTGTACGTGACCCTGGCCGACGAGCTGGGCCCGGTGGAGTTCGGCGGTTATGAAAAGCTGCGCCAGCGGGGACGGGTACTGGCGCTGCTCACCGGGCCGGGCCTGGCCGCAGGTGACTTCGCCGCCGCCGGTGAGCACAGCCGCGTCGACCGGGCCGCGGCCGGCAGCTGGGTCGAGGCCGTCATCTCCCCCACTCCCTGCTACGGAGAATCGGGCGGCCAGGTGGGCGACACCGGCACCGTGGTCGGTACCGGCCTGGATGCCCGGGTGGTTGACACGGTGCGTCCCGTGGCCGACCTTATCGTCCACAGGCTGAAGATAACCACGGGCAGCCTGGGCGTGGGTGACGAGGTGGAGATCCAGGTCGACGGGGAACGTCGTGACGATATCCGTCGCAACCACTCGGCCACCCACCTGCTGCAGGCGGCCCTGCGCCGCGTGCTGGGCGGACACGTCAACCAGTCGGGCTCGCTGGTGGCCCCGGATCGATTCCGCTTCGACTTCTCGCATTTCGCGGCGGTCAGCCACGAGCAGCTGGCCGAGGTGGAGCGCCAGGTGAACGGGATGATCCGGGCCAACTGGCCTGTGGAGATCTCCTGGACCGATCTGGAGCAGGCCCGCCGGGCGGGGGCCACCATGCTTTTCGGGGAGAAGTACGCCGAGCGGGTGCGCCTGGTCAAGATGGGCCAGGTCAGCCTGGAGCTGTGTGGCGGTACTCACGTCGAGCGCACCGGTGACATCGGCACCTTCAAGATTCTCTCCGAGGGATCGGTCAAGGCCGGTATACGCCGCATTGAGGCCGTCACCGGGAGGGCCGCCGTCGAGCTGTTCCAGCGGCTGGCCCGGCGCGAGCAACGGCTGGCGGAGATGCTCAAGTGCGAGCCCGCCGGCGTGGCCGACGCCATCGAGCGCCTGCGCCAGAAGGAAGCCGCGGCACAGCGCCAGCTCAAGCAGCTCAAACAGAAGCTGGCCGAGTCCGGCGGAGGCGATCCCCTGGCCCAGGCCCGGCGCTTCGGCGAGGTGGGCGCACTGGCGGTGCAGACCGAGGGCCTGGAGCTGGCGGCCATGCGCCAGTTCGCCGACAAGCTGCGTGATCGGCTGGGCCGGGGGGCGGTGCTGGCCCTGGGGGTGGATCGCGGCAAGCTGGCGGCGGTGTGCTCGGTGAGCAAGGATCTCAGCAAGCAGCTCCACGCCGGCAAGCTGCTCCAGGCCGTCTTCGCCGAGGCTGGGGGCCGCGGCGGCGGGCGCGCCGACTTCGCCCAGGGCGGCGGCGGTGACCCGGCTGCGGCCGGCCGGGCAGTGGACGTCTTCTACCAGCAGGTAGAGCAGGTACTGGGAGGCTGAGGCAATCGACAATCTCTAGCCAGGGAGCACGCAGCCATGAGCGAGGAGACCAAGCAGGCCATCAGGAAAACCATCGCCGACAGTGCCGGCATGCGCTGGGGCATCTTGCTGTTGGTGAGCTTTGCCATGGCGGTGAACTACTACTTCTACGACGTGCTTTCCCCCATACAGGAAGAGATCATCAAGAAGCTGGGCCTGTCGGAAGCCGAGTACGGCGGTATCATCGCCGCCTACTCCATTCCCAACGCCATCTTCCTGATGGCGGCCATCGGCGGCATGATCTGCGACAAGCTGGGGGTGCGCCTGAGCGGGGTGACCTTCTTCGGTTCCATGGTGGTGGGGGCCTTCCTCACCTACTACGGCACCACCGATACCTTCAACGCCGGTGGTCCCGGTTACGCTTTCCTCGACAGCTTCTGGAGCGGTCACTCCCCGGCTTTCAAGATGATGGCCATCGGCTTTTTCCTGTTCGGGCTGGGCGCCGAGACCAGCGCGGTGATAATCAGCAAGATCGTCATCAAGTGGTTCCGCGGCCGGGAGATGGCCACTGCCCTGGGAATAAACGTCGGCATCGCCCGGGTGGCTTCTTCCCTGACCTTCTCCATCGGCGCCTGGCTGGCCGACCCGGTATGGAACCGGCCGGTGCTGGTGGGGCTGATCATCATGGTGACGGGTTTCCTGGCCTTCATCGCCTACCTGTTCTTCGACGTCGTCTACGAGCGGCAGCTGGCCGAGCAGAACCAGGAACCCGAGGAACCCTTCAAGTTGATGGATGCCGTCCGCCTGCTCACCAAGCCCACCTACATCTTCGTGGCGCTGCTGTGTGTCACCTTCTATGCCGGGGTGTTTCCCTTCCAGAAATACGCCGTCGATCTCATGCAGAACAAGTTCCTCATGTCCAAGCAGTCCGCCGGCATGATCGTCTCGGCCTTGCCCCTGGCCATGGCGGTGATCACCCCGCTGTTCGGCATGCTCTACGACTTCAAGGGCAAGGGAGCGACCCTGATGATCGTCGGCTCGCTGCTCATGGTCATCGGCCACAGCTTGCTGTCGCTGACCGATCTCAACCCCCTGGTGGCCCTGGTGTTCCTGGGTATCTCCTTTTCCCTGGTGCCGGCGGTCATGTGGCCCAGCCTGGCCAAGATCGTCGAGGAAAAGGCACTGGGCTCGGCCTACGGGCTCACCTTCACCATCCAAAACCTGGGGCTGATGGCCATCACCGCGCTCATCGGTATCGTGCTGGGCATGGCCAACCCGGGGGTGGCCGAGGCCAAGCGCCTGTGTGATAGCGCCACCCTGGACCACGAGCAGAGCAATGCCGCCGCCGTAGCCCCGGCCTGCAAGCAGTTCCTGGAGGAACTGGGGCAGCCGGGACGGGACCAGCCCACGGCCAAGGTGACCCGGCTGGGTGACTTCTGCCGGCACGCCGGCAGCATGGAGACCGGGACGATGGTCGAGCAGGGCCGGAGGTTATGCACCCAGGTCACCTATGACTACAAGTATCCCATCCTCATGCTGGTGCTTTTCGGCATCATCGGCCTGATTTTCGCCTTCCTGCTCAAGTGGGCCGACAACAAGGAAGGCTACGGGCTGGAACTTCCCAACAAGGATTTAGCCAAGTAACTCCCCGGCTGCTGTCCCGGGGCAGTTTTGGGTGTATATTCTCCGCAGGGAAATGAACACTGCCGCCACATCCGCCCGGCAAGCCGGGCGCCGCTGGCCGGTCCTGGCCGTGTTGTTGTTCGGGGCCGGTTGCTTCGCCACCGGGGCCCAGGTGTACCTGGTCCGGGAGATGCTGGTGCTGTTCGCCGGCAACGAGTTGTGCCTGGGCATCATCTACACTTTCTGGTTCGCGGGCATCGTCTGGGGAGCCGCCCTGGGGGGCAGGCTGGCCCGGCGCCTGGGGGCCAGCAAACCCGCTGCCAGCAGCGCCGCCGTGGCCCTGGTGCTGGCCTGCCTGGGCGCGGTACTGCTGGTACGTAACTGGCGGGCGCTGGCCGGACTGGCAGCCGGTGAGCTTCCCGGGTTGGGGGAGCTGTCCCTGGCGGCCCTGGTGGCGGTGTT
>QMME01000322.1 GCA_003647095.1 Deltaproteobacteria bacterium | reverse complement strand
GCACCGCCCCGCCTGGCAGGTGTCTGTCTGTGTGCAGGCGTCGCCGTCGTTGCAGGCGGTGCCGTCATCGAGAGCGGGGTATTCGCAGGCGCCGGTCTGGCTGTTGCAGGCGGCCCCGTGGCACTGGTCGGTCGCGGTGCAGGTGACCGGGTCGGAGCCGGTGCACACCCCGGCCTGGCAGGTGTCGGTCTGGGTACAGGCATCGCCGTCGTCGCAGGCGCTGTCATCGGGCTTTACCGGGTTCGAGCAGGCGCCGTTGGACGGGTTGCAGCTGCCGGCATCGTGGCACTGGTCGAGAGGCTGGCAGACCACGGGATCGGTGCCGACACAGGCGCCGCCCTGGCAGATGTCGGTCTGGGTGCAGGCATCACCGTCGTCGCAGATGACCTCGGTATTCTGCCCGCCCGCCTGGCAGACGCCGTTCAGGCAGACGCCGTCCGTGCCGCACAGGCTGCAATCGGCCAGCTGGTCATGGTTGCAGCCGCTTCCGGTGAAGCTGTCCGTGGTGCAGGGCTCGTTGTCGTCGCAGTTCCAGACCGTCACGTTCACGGTGTCGCTGGAGGTGCCGGTTCCGTCGCTGGCCGCCAGTTCGAAGGTGAGAACGGCCGAGCCGCTCACGCTGGGGGCGGTGAAGGTGGGATCGAGAATGTTGGCATCGCTCAGGGTCACCGCGGGGCCGGCGGTCTGGCTCCAGGTGACCTGCACCGGCTGACCCTCGGGATCGGAGGCCGTCGCGGACAGTTGCACCAGGTCTCCGGACTGGACGTCCTGGTCGGGACCGGCATCGACGACCGGCGGCTGGTTGCACGACTGCTGGTGGCAGACGAGCGTCTCGGCGTCGATGTTGAAGTCGTCGATCCACCAGCCGTCGCCCGACATACTAATGTCGGCGGCGAAGCGGAAGCGAACCACGATATCGGCCGGCCCGAAGGAGGAAAGATCCACCGTCACCTGCTGCCAGGCAATGTTTCCCGACCAGGCCGGGCGGCCGGCTATGGGAGAGTCGAAGGCAGAACTGATGGTATCGTTGTAGCCGTTCTGGGTGATGTAGTCGCCCAGATCCTGCCAGGCGCCGCCGTTTACCGAGATCTCGATGACGCCGCCGTCGAAACCCGTCTCGCTATCCATTTTCTGCCAGAAGCTCATGGTGGCGGTGTCGCCGATGGAGAAGCTCGGAGTCTCGAGGTACTTGTCCGTCAACTCACCGGGATCCGAACAGAACCAGGCGTGGCTGGGGGAATGGGAGGAACTGGTCGCGTAGGCCCAGTCGTCGCTGCCGCTGCCGGCCGAGTGCGACCAGCCGTTGGGAGGCGTGCCCTCCATGTCGTCGGAGTAGGTAAAGCCCGTGATGTCGGCGTTGAGCGTCTCGTTGAAGCCGGAAACGTCCGGCTGGGGAAGCTCCGCGGCGGTTACGCTCAGGGAAAAGGGCCAGTCTTCGGCCGGGCAGGCGATGCCGGCCGCGGGGGTGACGGTGAAATCCACCACCGCCGCCGCGCCGGCGGCGATGTCGCCGGCGTTGACCGGACCGGAGATGCCGCAGTCCGCGGCCGCCATGGTGGCCGTCACCCCGCTGGCGTCGCCGCTGCCCTGGTTGCGGATGGTAACCGAGAAGGTGGCCGCCTCGCCGGCGTCGGCGATGCCGTCGGTGTCGCAGTCGGAGTCGGCATCGCTTACCACGTGTGATTCGTAGAGCAGCACCGGCCTTTCCACCGTCACCGAGAAACGGGTGGTGCCGGAGTAGCTGCCCGCAGCCGTCCAGTCGAGGGTGAAATCGAGGATCTCGCCGTCGGCCGCCCCGGGAGCGATGTCGAACTCGGCATGCGTGGTGGAACGGCCGTCCGCCCCGGAGGCGATATCTGCGTAGACGGGATTGGCGTTGGTGATGGTGACCAGGGGACTGCCGCTGCTCAGGGTGGCGGAGATCCCCGTGGCGTCGACGCTGCCGACGTTGTGCAGGGTGATCGGCATCACCACGTGCCGGCCGGGGTTGGGGGGCACGGGGGTCGAGCCGTCCGAGGTGATCTCGTGTCCCTGGTGGACCAGGTAGGGACCGTCGGCGGGAACGACCTGGATGGTGCCCTGCTGCCGGCGCATGTTGTGGGCCGTTATGGTGACGTCGAGATCTCCCACCGTGGCGGGAGCCGGGTTCATGACCAGCCGCACGTTACCCGCGGCGTCCGTCCATCCCACCTGCTGGACGCCGAGTCCCCGCACGCACACCAGCGCCCCGGCGAGCGCCGAACCGCCCCGGCTCACGTTGAAGTCGATCTCGCTCACCCCCAGCGGGATCTGCGCCGGGTAGACGGCGGTGGCGTCGAAAGGCTGGGCGGTGTAGAGATCGATGCTGCCGTCGCCCAGGTCGTTGTATTCCTCGAAGTAGTACTCCACGCTGCTGGTGGCGCCGTAGTGGGCCAGCAGCTGCATCTTGGCGTTGCTGGTTATGCCGGAAAGCACGGTGATGCCGTCCTGGAAGATGCCGTCCCACAGCCTCTTTTCCAGGATGTCGTCCTCGTCCCAGTAAGAGTAGTTGGATGCTCCCCAGTAGAGGATGGCACCCTTGGAATGAGCCAGCCACATCTCTCCCCAGCAGTCCGAGCTGGCGCCGAAGCTTCCCGTCAGGCAGGCATTGGATATCACGAAGGGCGCCGCGTCTGTCGGCAGCACGCCGTCCAGGTAAGACTGGGTGAACCCGGGATCGGCCCAGTAGGTGACGTCACCGTGGCCGGAGAAGTTGACGATCAGCCGGCCATCTCCGAGGTGGGTCTGGATGACGCTCTCGGTCACCCCGCCGTTGCCGCAGTAAAGCTGGTCGCCGCCGGCGGTGGGGTCGCTGGGAAAGGTTCCGGTGTAGCCGAGCGCGGCGGTATGGGTGTTAATCACGTAGTTGTGGGTCCCCTCGGTGACGGAGCTGTTGTCGCAGGAAGCCAGGAAGGAGAGCTTGTTCATCCAGGTGGTGTCGCCGGGGAAGTCGGCGAAGATGTAGTTGTCGGCGCGCGCCAGGTAGGTGTTCAGCTCCGTGGCGTTGTTCACGCTGATGCGCGAGACCAGCAGATCCGGCGCCAGCAGGTCGCTGGAATAGTCGTCGGGATCGACGGCGGCGTAGTAGTTGTCGGTGTACTGGCCGCCCTCGGTGCCGGCGCTGCCCTGGAAGGCGGGAATGTCGGGTGTGTCGCCCACCAACAGCACGTAGGTAAGTGCCGGCGCACTCCAGGCCAGGTACTGGTTGCGAATGTAGCTGCGTACCTGGGCGGCCGTCGTGCCGATGGTGGACATGGGCACCACTTCCACCTTCAGGCCCTCGGCCCGCCGCTCTTCCAGGTAGGCGGAGAGGTTGGCGTTGCCGGAGTAGCTGTCTCCAACGATCACCAGCATGCCGTCGGCGTACTTGTCGGTGGAAGTTCCCCGGGGTACGGGGGCCGGCAGGAAGTTGAGGACGTTTTCCGACAGCCAGCCGTCGAACAGCGGTGACGGCTTTTCCTCTCGCCGGGAGCGTGGTTGCGCGTCACCGGCAAAGGACACCAGCAGCTCCGCCGCGCGCAGGAATTTCAGTTCGCCCCGCTGGGGGTTGTAACGCACCGGGGTGATCTCGATCTGGTACAGCCAGCGCCCGCGCACCACGAAGGGGCCGCTGACGGCCAGGGGTTCTGCCGGCCAGAAGGCATCCGCCGAGTACACTTCCTGGTCGATGACGAAGGGGATCTTGTCCGCGGCGCCGGGAATCTTGGGTACCGGGTACTGGACCGGCAGGAGGGACTCGCGCATGCCAAGTTGCGCCAGCGAGGCCGTGGTCTCTCGTTGGTCGACCAGCTCGGCCACCGGCCTGGTTCCCGGCGGGGCCTCGACCAGCCGGCGGATCACGGGCAAGCGCGGCTTTCCCGGTTCGCTGGTGGTTCCGCAGCCGGGGCAGCCGATGGTGCCGAACAGCTGGCCGTGGGTGCGCCGGCTGCCCGCCTGCAATCGGCCCAGGGAGATGTCCAGGCGCAGCCCCTGCTGATTGCTGGCGGTCACGGTCACCCGGGCCGGGGTGGCCGGCGTGGCCGTCGTGGCCAGGATGCCCTGGCTGGACCTGGTGGTGGGCTGGTAGGCCTGGTTATGCTCGCCCTGGCAAGCGGCGATGAAGACCATTGCCAGCGACAGCAACAGCCGTAAACGAAATCTCATCTTCATCATGCCGAGTTCCTTTCTCCTTCGGGACTAGGGCCAACAGGATGAACCTTGAATACCTGCCAATCTTGCAATTCATTGCCGGCTTGCGTCAATAGAAATCATGGTGCCGGGTCAATCCCGAAGGGGGCTGGTTTCGGTCATGTTCAGCGCCGGAGGCCTTGCTTTCCCGGGCCGGAGGGGAGTAGGAATAGTAGCCATGAGCAAGCATGCCCTGGTAACCATCGCCGTTGCTTCCCTGTTTCTGGGCGGCCTGCCGTCGTTGCCGGCCCGGGCACGACAATGTCCCGGGCAGTGCCAGGGCGAGCCCGCCTGCATACTGCGTGCGGTCACCTGCCTGCTCGAGCAGGGACAGGCCCACCGGGCCGTCGCCTACCTGAAGGGGCTCGACCGCCAGGTGCGGGGCCGGCCCTTCTGGGCGCCGCTCCTGGCCCGGGCCTACCTGGCGGACGGCAATCCCTTCTGGGCCGAGCGAGTGCTGCTGGAAAGATTGCGTCGCCAACCCGGCGACTGCCGGGCTCGGGCCTGGCTGGCCTGGGTACGCGCCGGCCAGGGGGATATCGAACTGGCCCGTCAGGCCCTCGCCGGGAGTGCCTGCCCACAGACCGGTGCGGAGCACACCCGCTGGCTGCTGCTCGAGGCCTACCTCAAGGCCGCTGCCGGAGAGCCGGGAGTGGCCGAGCTGCTCGGGCAGGCGGCCGGGCAAAAGCAGATCTTCTCTGCCGACTACCGGCTGCTTTCCTCGCTGAGAAGAAGCTCCCAGCCGGGCTGGCTCGAGCCGGTAAGCCTGCGCATCATGTCGGCGGCCGGCTACAGCTCCAACGCCCGGGCCGGCTCCCCCACCGATGCCGCCGAGCAGGGACCACGATCGCTGCTGGGCCGGCT
>QMME01000321.1 GCA_003647095.1 Deltaproteobacteria bacterium | reverse complement strand
CGGGTGGTCAGCGTCTCGGCCCGCAGCGACGGCAGGCTGGCCGCCACCGGGTGACCGGGCTCGGAGGTGATCAGCTCCAGCAGTTCCACCAGGCAAGGGTGGTCTCCGGCCGACAGGCTCAGCAATGACACCTCGTCGTGGCCGCTGCTGGCCAGTCCCCGCCGCAACAGCCGCAGGACGCCCGCCGGCGAGCGCTGGCGGGTGGGCCGGTTGATCATGCCCGCCTGGCAGAAACGGCAGCCGCGGGTACAACCGCGCTGGATCTCCACGGCCAGCCGGTCGTGCACGGTCTGCACCTGGGCCACCAGTGGCTGGTCGGGGGCGGGCAACTCGTCCAGGTCGGGCTCCAGGCGCCGGCGCACCACCGCCGGCACGTCGCCGACGGGTTCGAGACCCAGGTAGTCACCGGCGGCCGAGTAGCGGGGCCGGTACAATGACGGTACGTATACCCCGGGCTGTCGGGCCAGCTCTTCGAGAATCCGCCGGCGCCCGGCCCGGCCCCGGCGCAGCTCGCCCACCAGCCGCGCCAGCTCCACCAGGGCCCGCTCGCCGTCGCCGACGAACACCGCGTCCAGGGCCTCGGCCAGGGGCTCGGGGTGCGATGCTCCCGGCCCGCCCAGCAAGACCAGGGGATGAGCGTCCGTCCGTTCGCAGCTGCGCACGGGGATGCCCCCCAGGCGCAGCATGGCCAGGATGTCGAGATCGTTGAGCTCGTGCTGGCGGGTGAAGCCGACGATGTCGAAGTCGGCCAGCGGGGTGCGGCTTTCCAGGGAAAACAGGCGCCGCCCGGCTGCCTGCAGCTGCCGCTCCAGGTCGCGGTCCGGGGCAAAGACCCGCTCGGCCCAGAGATCGGGCTCGCGGTTGACCGCCTGGTAGAGCACCTGCAGGCCCAGGTAGCTCATGCCGATCTCGTAGAGATCGGGATAGGCCAGCACCAACCGGCAGTCCACCCGCCCGGGGTCCTTGCGCACCGAGTTGACCTCGCCCCCGGTGTAACGGCCGGGCAGGCGCAGCTGCGGCAAGATTTGTTCCAGCCACTCCATCGGCGGCGAAGATAGCACGGAGCGGCCTTCCACCCAAGCCGCTCCCTCGGGCTTTCCTTGTTCCGCATCCGGCGTGTTCCTGGCGGCGGCACCGCGAGGCGGGCCCCGACGCGGTTTTTCTACGACTCGGGGTCGAAAAAGACTAGGCGGAGAGCTTCTGCAGCTGTTCCCGCAACAGGCCCTTGAAGCGATCCAGGGTCAGGGGATAGGCCTGCATGGGAATGCCCATCCAGTCGCAGTACTCGAGGAACTCCTCGGGGTGCTGCTCCATGTAGCGATCCAGGTAGCCCACGGCGTCCAGCACGATGGCCCCGCCCGTGTGCCGGGGAAAGTTTTCGTTGGCGATGGCCTGGTCCCAATCCTTGAACACCGCCCGGCGGTACTTGACCCATCCCGGGGTCATCCACCACACCGGTTCACCGCCGGCCAGCTCCTGTTGTATTTGCCGGCGTTGCTGCTCGTCGGCGATCATGTCCATGCAATGGGTGGCGTCGATGCGGGCCACCCGGGGTCCCAGTTCCTCGATGATGGTGCTCATGGTGCGGGTAGGCCGGGCGGCGTTGACGTAGCAGAACTTGCCCCCGAAGACCACGATGACCTGGCCTGCCAGCTGCCGGGCCTTGCGCACCCGCTCCAGCAGTTGCTTTTCCAGCTCGTTCATGTCCTGGTGCAGGCCGGGGGTGGTGTAGAGGATGTGCTCGGTGTCCAGAAATCCCTCTTCCCGCAAGCGGTCCAACTCCAGGCTCATGGTACCGCAAGCCACGATGGCCGTGTTCGAGAACGAGGTGTTACCCATGATCGCCTCCCATGCTCGAGACCACAAGATATATGCTGAAAATCGCATGTCAAGGAAATCTCCTGTGTGCCCGCCAACCGTGCCGGCAACGCGGCAACTTCCTGGCACCGGCACTCGTTTGACATCATGTCATCAACTGTATTATGCTTTGATGTGTGAGGACCACGCTAACACTCGATGACGATGTGGCGGCCAGGATAGAACGGATCCGCTCCAGCAAGAAGGTAAGCCTGAAGGACCTCATCAACGACGCCCTGCGGGCCGGCCTGGATGAATACGAGAACGGCACCGCCCCGGCCGCGACGGCATACAAGTTGAAGCCGGTCGAACTTGGTGCCCGTCTGCCGGCCATCGATGATGTGGCCGACATCCTGAGCAGCTACGAGGGCGAATCCTTCAGATGATCCTGGTCGATGCCAACATCCTGATTTACGCCAAGGTATCCGACTTCGCGCAGCACGAGATTGCCCGTGCCTGGCTGGAGGCCAGGCTCGGCGAACCCGGCAAGGTAGGGCTTCCCTGGCCGGTGCTTCTGTCTTTCCTGCGTATCACCACCAATCCGCGGATCTTCGCTCGACCGCTGGCCACAGCCGAGGCCTGGGCACAGGTAGATGAGTGGTTGTCGCTGCCGGGCGTCTGGACGCCTCTGCCCACCGAACGACACGCCGAGGTGCTCGGCCGGCTGCTCGTCCGCACCGGCTCGAGCGCCAACCTGGTCCCGGACGCCCACCTGGCCGCCCTGGCCATCGAACACGGCCTGGTGATGTGCAGCAGCGACGGTGACTTCACGCGTTTCCCCGGCCTGCGGTATATGAATCCGCTGAGCAGCCAGGCGCAGGAGGTACCATGAACAAGCCACTGCCACCGCTGTTGCTGTGCTGGCTGCTGGCAACCCCGGCCGCGGCCCACCAGGTGGAGTTTACCATCCACGAGTATTTCGTCTACCGCGACCGGGTGGCCAGCCTGGAGGGGGGCGCGCAGCTCGAACTGGGCAAGTGGGATTACCACGACGAGCAGGGACGCTGGATCGAGGTGCCGCGGGTGGTAAACGGCCGGCTGCGCGGGCCGGGGACGGTTACCTCGGGGCCTTTCAACGGCCTGCGGGCCGATCCCGGCTGGCTGCGCATCGAGGTCGGCGGCAGCTTCCAGTCGCTGGAGCTGCGTGGAGCCGAGGACGACGGCCGTCACCGCGGTGTACCCGGCCCCTTCTCCGCCTGGCAGCCGGTGACCGGCACCCAGGTACCGGCGGAACTCGCCGGCAGCCAGTATCTCGAGTATCGCCTCACCCTGTCCGCCGGCGACGAGGTGACGCAGATCGACCTGGTCATGGCCGCCGAGGTCCTTGACGGGCACCCCCGCCTGCTGGTCGACGACCTCGACGGGCTGCGGGCCCGCTGCACCGGAGCGCTTTCTCACCAGTGCCAGATGAACGCCATGTTCGCCGACTCCGCCCACCTGACCGCCGCGCTCGACGGCTACTCGGAATCGCAGCTGGCCCGGGTGGCCAAGGTCATGGCTTTCCAGTACCTGGTGAGTGGTGACACGCAGTACGCCGACCGGGCCCGCCAGGTGCTGCTGCGCCTGTCGTCTTTCGACCGGCAGCACTGGTCCGACCTGCGCGACTCCATCCAGGACCTGGGGCTGGGCTGGATCGGGCTTTCCTGGATGCTGGCGTTGGACTGGAGCTTCGAGGCCCTGCGTGCGCACCCGGCCGACCTGCAGGCCATCGCCGCCGGCACCACGGTGTTCGTCGACTACCTGCTGGAGATGTACCAGCACTCCGACTTCAACAACCACTCCCATCTCGGCCGCGGCCCGGTCATCCTGGCCGGGCTGGTGCTTTCCGGCGAGGGGCTGGCAGACGGCGCCGCCGCGCGCTACCTGGCCAAGGGCTTCGACCTGCTCTACAACCACTGGCACCCGGCGCTGAACTCGGTGGCCGGAGAAATGGGTGGCTGGCACGAGAGCCTGGGCTACTTCGACGGCGAGATGGGCTACCCCCTGGCGGTGGACATGGACGGGCTGCGCACCGCCTGCGGCATCGACTTCTTCGCGGATTCGTCCTTCTGGCGCTCGTTGCCGCGCTGGTACCTGGCCTCGACCGTGCCTGTGGACGATACCCTGATCCACTGGGCGGACCAGGGCAAGGACCGCTGGTCGCGGGCGCTCGACGGCTCGGAGTCGGAGGGCAAGGGCACCCGCCAGTACCTGACCGCGGTGGCGAAGAACCTCGCCCGGCTCGGCTACCCGGAGGCGGAGCAGGCACAGTACCTGCTCGACAACCTCATCGGCGTCTTCTACGACAGCGGCAACTACGCCGAAAGCTACTACAAGGTGGCCCACCTGAACGACGTGCTCTGGTACCAGCCCGGGTCCCCGGCCGCCCGGCTGCCCGACTCTCCCGCAACCTACCACTTCGCCAACCTGGGCGAGGTGATCATGCGCCAGGGCAACGCCCCCGACGACGCCCTGGCCATGTTCGCCTGCGCCTGGTTCCGCGGCGGCCACCAGCAGGCCGACAACGGCCACTTCTCCATCTGGTACCGGGGCTACCTGGCGGTGGATTCCGGCTACTACGACGGCTGGGGCTCTTCCCACCACATGAACTACGCCCGGCGCACCATCGCCCACAACACCTTGACCATCACCATGCCCGGGGAGAGCTTTCACAACACTTCCCACAACGACGGCGGCCAGGCGCTGGGCTGCAACACCGACTACTACGATTCCCCGGCCGAGGACCCGGCCTGCCACGCCTGCGACATGCGGGTGAGCACCCGGCCGGAGCCCTACTTCGACTTCATCGCCGCCGATCTCACCGCCTCCTATGACCCGGCCAAGGCCGTGCTGGTCACCCGCGAGTTCGTGTGGATCAGGCCGGACCTGTTCCTGGTCTTCGACCGGGTGCAGAGCACCGATGCTTCCTATCCCAAACGGGCCCTGCTGCACGGCCAGGGCCCCTTCGTCGAGCAGGCGGGCGGCTGGCGCGTCGACGACGGCCAGGGCCGCCTGTGGCTCCAGGTACTGCTGCCGTCCGGGGCACAGGTGGCGCAGGTGGGTGGTACCGGCCACGAGTGGGAGATAGACGGCAGCAACTACCCGCCCTCCCGGGGCAGTGACTTTGCCGGTACTCACCGGCTGGAAATCTCCCCGCCGCAGCCGGCCGACTTCGATAACTTCCTCGAGCTGCTGCAGGTGAGCGACCAGGCCGTCTCCTCCATGGACGCAGGCACCTTGCTGGCCGCGGGCCCGGCCACCGGGGTGATGGTG
>QMME01000320.1 GCA_003647095.1 Deltaproteobacteria bacterium | reverse complement strand
GAACAGCTCCGCCACGCCCTGCGCTTCGTCTCCTGGGCACCGCTGGTGGAACTGTCGGCCCGGACCGGCCGGGGAACCGGCAAGTTGCTGCCCCAGGCGGCCGCCGTGCATGGCGCCCTGCACGACCGTCTCACCACCGGGCAGCTCAACCGCCTGCTGGCCAGCTTCAGCGAGAGCATGCCGCCGCCGCTGGTGCGCGGGCGGCGTGCCAAGATCTTCTACATCACCCAGGCCGAGGTGGCCCCACCGACCTTCAGCGTGGTGGTTTCCGATCCCCAGCGCCTGCCCGAACACTACCGCCGTTACCTGGAAAACAGCCTGCGGCGGCTGTTTCCTTTCCCGGGCGTGCCCCTGCGCTGGATTTTCCGTCCCCGCCAGAATCGCCGCCCCAGGCAGCGCCGCCGGAGGAAACGATGAAGCCGGTCGAGATGATACGGGTTTCCCTGGCTCGGGCCGGCGAGCGACTGCGGGTGGTGTGGCAGTTGCCGGTGCTGGGACCCGGCCTGCGTGTCGCCGTCGACACCACCCGGGGCTTCGGCCGCGACGACGGGCTGGTGATGGCAGCGGCGATTTCCTTCTACTCCATTCTCAGCCTGATCCCCTTCCTGCTGCTGGTACTGTCGGTGGCCGGTTTCCTGCTCGAGCACCTGGGCCAGGACCCGGCTTCACAACAGCAACTGTACGCCCAGGTCGAGGGATACGTGCGGGCGGTGGTACCCTTCCTGGGAGACGACCTGCTGCAGCGCCTGCGGGAACTCACGTCCCGCCGCGGTGCCTACGGAATCACCGGCCTGGTGTTCATCATGGTAACCGCGGGGCTGGTCTTCCGATCCCTGGAACTGGCCTTCGCCCGCATCTTCGATACCCCGCGGCGACTTTCGCTGATGAAGTCGCAGCTGCTGTTCATCGTTTTCCTGATGGCCCTGGGGTTGCTTTTGCTGGGGGTGCATTACCTGGGAGTGCTCAGTTCCTCATTCTACTCGGCCCGTAACAGCAACTTCGCCCAGAACCTCGACGCCTTCCTGGCCCGCCACGTGTTGTTGCGGATACTGGTCACCGTGGTGGTGGCCAGCGGCGCCTTCGTGGTGCTGCTGAAATACTTCTCCCGCGAAAAGGTATCCCTGCGACACGCGGCCGCCGGCGGCCTGTTGTTCTCGGCCATGTGGATGCTGGCGGTTCGCCTGTTCGGCCTGTACCTGGAGCACGTGGCCCGCTTCAGCCTCATCTACGGTTCCCTGGCCACGCTGGCGGTCATGGTGGTATGGATCTTCTACTCGGCCTGCATCCTGCTGTTGTGCGCCGAGTTCTGTTCGGTGCTCAGGAAGCGCGCCCTGGCCAGGGAGTGACATCGTTGACATCACCCGGTGGCTGGGCTACTTTACCGGCCGATTTGCAGGTGGCAGGGGCTTTGTCCCACCGCCGGAAGGAGGCACCAGGTGGCCGAAAAGGCGTTGCGAAAAGAACTCAAGGAACCCGACGAATTCGTCAGCTTCACCGCCCGTGTATACCAGTGGATGCAGAAGAACTGGCGCTTACTGGCCGTCGCCGCAGGGGCGGTGATTCTGGCAGTCGTGGCCGCCCACGTGTACAACTGGAACCAGGCCAGGAAGGAGGGCCAGGCCTCGGCGCTGTTCGTGGAGGCCAAGAAGATCCTCGACGCACCGGTAAGCGGCGACGAGGCACTCGGACAACAATCGTCCACGCCGGGTAAGTATTCCAGCGAGAAAGAAAAGCTGCAGGCCGCCCTGGAGAAGATGAACGAGGTCATCGAAAAGTACTCCTCGGCGAAGACCGCCCTGCTGGCCCGCTACTACGTGGGCGAGATACGAAGGCGCCTGGGCGAGTACGACCAGGCCAGGGAAGCCTTCGAGCAGTTCCTCAATGAAGCCGGGCACTCCTCCGATTTTTCGGCGTTCGCCCTGGAAGGTATCGCTTTCTGCCTGGAGGCCCAGGGGAAAATCAAAGCTGCCCGGGAAAACTACCGGCGCATGACCCAGCCTCCCTTCAACACCCAGCCCGACCGCGGCCTGTATCACCTGGCCAGGTTGGCCCAGGACGATGGCCAGGCCGACGAGGCCCGGAAAATCTACGAGGAGATCCTGGAAAAGTACCCGGAAACCGCCTTCCGGGCCGAGATCGAAAACCGCCTGGCCTTGCTGCCCCCGCCGGCGGACAAGCAGCAACAGCAGGCTGACAGCGGCAAAGACGTCCCGGACGACAAGAAGCAGGCCACCAGCGAAGACGAGAGTTCCGGCAAGGCCGCTTCCCGGGCAGCGGAAGCGTCGTCCGGCAAGTCGGCCAGCGGTGCCGGCAAGCCCACGGAGCAGCAAAAAGCCAGCGGGGACGCCAAGTGATCGGTGGCCATCGCAAAGGTCTGCGCACCTGGCTTCTGGCGGCAGTCGCCGGCACCACGGCGCTGCTGCCGGCGGCATGCTCCTCGATTGGTTCAACGGTTGGCGGCGGCCCCGGTCAAGGGAAAACGGTCATCCTGCCCCGGCAGGTATTGAACGTGGTCTGGCGCGTCGGCCTGGTCGACTCCGACGTCTTTTCCAGCAAGTTCCAGCACCGGGGCACGCCGGCCGTGAGCCCGGATGGCTCCCGGCTGGTGGTGGGAGCCTCCGACGGAACCATCTCCTGCCTGCGCAGCCAGGACGGCGCCCTGTTGTGGCGCAAACGAGTCGAGGGCCCCACGGACAGCGAAGCACTCATAGAAAACGGAGTGGTCTACCTGGCAGCGGCCAATGGCAACGCGCTGACATACAGGCTCAAAGACGGCAAGTTGCTCTGGCAGACGACTTTACCGGGACCGGGAGCGGCCAGGCCGGTGGTGACCGGCGACAAGTTGCTGGTGATGACCACGGTCAACGAACTGGTATGCCTGAGAAAGAACGACGGCAAGTGGCTGTGGAGTCACAAGCGTTCCTTCCGCAGCGATCGCTTCAAGGTACTCGGCGCGGCCCGGCCGCTGGTAGTCGGTGACGTGGTTTATGGAGGTTTTTCAGACGGGCAGATGGTAAAGCTCGACCTGAAGGACGGCTCGGTACTGCAGTCGCGGCAACTGGTAAAGGGCGGGGCTACCTTTGCCGACGTGGACGTCGATCCGGTGATGGTGGGGGGGAGCCTGCTCACCGGCAGTGCCTCCGGGGGAGTCCTGGCCCTGGACCCGGCTACACTGGAGCAACGCTGGAATTACGACATCGACGCTCCTTCCGACCTGGCGGTGGAGGGCAACCGGGTGTTCGTCACCGGCGGCGACGGCAGCGTGGCATGTCTCCAGGCCGGGAACGGCAAGGAGGTATGGAAGGTCAACCCCGACCAGGAGGGCCTGCTCTCCGCTCCGGTGATCGCCAGTGGCGGCTGGTTGCTGGTATCCTCGGAAGATGTCTCCCTGCTGGTGTTTCATCGCCCCACGGGAACCAGGGTGCAGGTGTTCAATCCCGGCAAGGGAGCCTCGGCGCCTCCGGCGGTTTGGAAAAACCGGGCCTTCTGGGTCTCCAACGGCGAGACCGTCTATGCCATGGCGATTTCCCGATGAACCAGGCGCGAAAGAGCCAGCAGCAGGAAAAAAAGCGCACCGTGAGGGTGGTTGCCGCCTTGCTGCAGGATGAAAAGGGGAGAGTGCTGATTACCCAGCGCAAGCCCCGAGCCTTCATGCCATTGAAATGGGAATTTCCGGGTGGCAAGGTGGAACCCGGCGAGACAGACGACCAGGCCCTGGCCAGGGAGATAAAAGAGGAACTGGGCGTGGCCATAGACGTTGGAGACCACTATATCGACCTGTTGCACGAGTATCCTGATTTCATTATAGATTTTCACGTCTACCGCTGCAGCATCAACGCAGGTGAACTGGAATGCCTGGGTGTGAACGACTTTCGCTGGGTTGACACCAACGAATTGGAATCATTTGACTTTCCTCCGGCAGACGAGCCAACGGTCAAGCAGTTGCTGGCAGATAGTTGACATAATTATTATTATGTAAACAAGTTGCTGACAAGCACCTTCAGACACGTAAAGGGCGTCGGTCCTTCTCGCGAAAGGCAGCTCTGGTTGGCGGGCATCAGGACCTGGGACGATCTGCTGGCCAGTGCGGCTTCTGGCGATCCAGGTTTTCTACCCGGAATTCGTGGGCTTTCCAGGAAACTGCAGCAACGGTTGGCCGAGGAGATCGCCGCCGACCGGCAAGCCCTGCGGCGTGGCGACCTGGAATTTCTCTCCACCAGGCTGGCACGCCGCGAACATTGGCGTTTCTACAGCCATTTCAAGGAAAGGGCCGTTTTCCTGGACATAGAGACCACGGGGACAGACCCCGGCAGTTCCCGGGTAACGGTTGTGGGTGTACATCATCCGGACCAGGATCCCATGGTGTTCATAGACGGTTACAATCTGGACGATTTTCCCGGTTACCTGGAAGGAGATCGTCTTCTGGTGACTTTCAACGGCTCTAGCTTCGATCTACCAATGCTCACCAGGCACTTCGGGGCCTTGCGGCTTCCGAAGGCCCTCATTGATCTGCGCTGGGTTGCCTTCCGGGCCGGGTTCAAGGGTTCGTTGAAGCAGATAGAGAGAAGGGTTGGAATTTCCAGGAATCATGATGTCCAGGGCATGGATGGCTCCGATGCCGTCATGCTGTGGCGCAACTGGGTCGTGAACAACGACGAAAGAGCGCTCGAGCTGCTGGTCGGCTACAACATCTCAGACACCATGAACCTGCGCCCGTTGCTTCACATCCTGCTCGACAGGATTCACCAGAGGGAGTTTCCCTGGTTGGAACATCGCCCGTTTTCGGAAGACGACCTCGTAAAAGAGGCATTCTGGGTCGATCCTCGGGAGCTTATCAATCGGGCCAGGAGATGACCCGTCGTTTACTATCCCGTGCAGGAATCGTAAGGCCCTAAGCACTCTCTTGACTGGTATATTATGTCAGCCAATTCCGTAGCCTGGTGACTATCTGATCATATTACTATCCCGTGCAGGAATCGTAGGGCCCTAAGCACTCTCTTGACGGGTATATTATGTCAACCAATTCCGTAGCCTGGTGACTATCTGATCATATTACTATCCCGTGCAGGAATCGTAGGGCCCTAAGCACTCTCTTGACGGGTATATTATG
>QMME01000319.1 GCA_003647095.1 Deltaproteobacteria bacterium | reverse complement strand
AGCTGTAGGTGGCCTGCTTGGAGCCGGGCTGGGTATCGAAGCTGCCCCCGGGGTCGTTGTTCACCAGGCGCAGCTCCACCGCGGGGGAATCGCTGTCGCGCACCTCGATGTGAAAGGAGATGGTGGCGGACTTGTTGAGATCCAGGGTGTAGTCGGAAGGAGTGATGAACACCGGCGCGCCGCTGCCCTCGCCGCCCAGCACCACGGTGATGATGATCTCCTCGCTGGCGGTGGCCGCGCCGTCGCTCACCAGGAAGGTGACCACGTACTGCTGGCCGCGACCCTCCGGGCCGGCATCGGCGGCGTTGGGCGTCCAGCGGAAGCGGGCGCTGTTGTTGTCCACCTGTTCGAACAGCGCCGCCGCCGGCTTGCCCTGGATGCCGAATTCCAGCCGGTCGCCGTCGTCGTCCACCGCCTCGACCAGGAACTCGAGCACCTTGTTGGTCTCGATGGTCTTGTTCTGCAGGGGAATTACCCGGGGAGCATGGTTGGCACAGGCCGCCGCCATGACCGCCACCAGCGCCGCCGTCGTAAGCACCCGTACACGCATTCGACAACCTCCCTGCCGTCAGGTAGCCGGCAGGGAAAATACTAGCACGTGTCCGCAGTCGCCACAATTACCCCGCCTGGTCCATAATCTCCTACCCGTTTCGACCTGGCTGTTGATTCACTCGCCCACTGCCGCTATGCTGGGAGGTCATGGACGAGCACGCAAACAACGGGCAGGCAGAATCCTCCGTGGCAGACGGGCGTGAAGAAACTGATGAAGTCACGGCCGGCCAGGCCCCGGCACGGCTGGATCCCGCCATCCGCGTGCGCCTGCTCATCGAGGCCGGTGACTTCGCCGCGGCCCGGCGGCTGCTGCCGGAGATCGAAGACGCCGGCCAGGTGGCCGACCTGCGCCGGCGCCTGGGTCTCGACCGGGTGGCCCTGGTCACCTGGATGACCTGCCTGGCCGGGCTGCTGCTGTTGTCGCTGCTCACCCTGTTTCACTAGAACGAGGTTTCCCCGGAGAACCGTTCACCACGGAGACGAGAAATGGAAAGCCGCATCACCCCCCGCGACCAGGACTACAACCAGTGGTACCTCGACGTCATCCAGCAGGCGGAGCTGGCCGACTACGCCCCCGTCAAGGGCTGCATGGTGATCCGTCCCAACGGCTACGCCATCTGGCAGAACATCCAGCGCATCCTCGACGACATGTTCGCCGAGACCGGCCACCGCAACGCCTACTTTCCCCTGCTCATCCCCGAGTCCTTCCTCAAGAAGGAGGCCGAGCACGTCGAGGGCTTCGCCCCCGAGTGCGCCGTGGTCACCCACGGCGGCGGCAAGAAGCTGGAGGAGCCGCTGGTCATCCGGCCGACGTCGGAGACCATCATCTGGAGCATGTACCGCAAGTGGATCTCCTCCTGGCGGGACCTGCCCCTGCTGATCAACCAGTGGGCCAACGTGCTGCGCTGGGAGATGCGCACCCGGTTGTTCCTGCGCACCACCGAGTTTCTCTGGCAGGAAGGTCACACCGCCCACGCCAACGAAGACGAGGCCGAGCAGGAGGCCCGGCGCATGCTCGAGGTCTACCGCCGCCTGGCCGAGGATTACCTGGCCATGCCGGTGGTGGCCGGCCTCAAGAGCGAGCGGGAGAAGTTCGCCGGGGCGCTGCACACCTACACCATCGAGGCCATGATGCAGGACCGCCGCGCCCTGCAGGCCGGCACTTCCCACAACCTGGGCCAGAACTTCGCCCGGGCCTTCGACGTCACCTTCCAGGACGAGCAGGGCCGGCGCCACCTGGTCTGGGCCACCTCCTGGGGGGTGAGCACCCGGCTCATCGGCGCGCTCATCATGACCCACTCCGACGACAAGGGCCTGGTGCTGCCGCCGCGGGTGGCGGCGCTCCAGGCGGTGGTGGTGCCCATCTTCGGCAAGCAGGTGGACAACGAGACCATGATCACCGAGGCCCGCAAGCTGGCCGCGGAGACCGGCCTGGGCCGGGCGGTCGAGGTCGATGAGCGCAGCAACCTCAAGCCCGGCTTCAAGTACCACCACTGGGAACAGCGCGGGGTGCCGGTGCGCATCGAGCTGGGCCCGCGCGACCTGGAGAAGCAGGGCGCGGTGCTGGTGCGGCGCGACAGCGGCGAGAAGATCTTCATCGAGCGCGGCCAGGTCAAGGAGCGGCTGCAACAGCTGCTCGAGGACATCCAGGCCTCGCTGCTCGAGCGGGCCCGGGAACGCCAGCGCCGGTACACCTTCACCGTCGACAACCGCGAGCAGTTCGAGCAGAAGCTCGCCGATCCCGGCGGTTTCCTGCTGGCTCACTGGTGCGGCCGGGGCGAGTGCGAGGAAAAGATCCAGGCGGAGACCAAGGCCACCATCCGCTGCATACCCTTCGACGCCGTCGAGGAGGCGGGCCGGTGCCCCTTCTGCGGCGGCGAATCCCGGCGCCGGGTGCTTTTCGCCAAGGCCTACTGAACCATGCGCGTGGACCTGCTCAGCACCGGCCGCGAGCTGCTCGACGGTCGCATCCAGGAGGCGAACGCCTACCGGGCCGCCGGCTGGTTGTTCGAGCGGGGGTTCGGCGTCGGGCACATGGCCGTGGTCTCGGACGGGCTGGAAGACCTGGTGCAGGCCATGCGCCAGGGATTGGCCAGCGCCGATGCCCTGGTGTGCTCCGGTGGCCTCGGCCCCACCGAGGACGACCGCACCAGCCAGGCCGCGGCCGAGCTGTGCAGCCGGGAGCTGGTGACCGACGAAAAGCTGCTCGGGCAGCTGCAAGCACGCTTCGCCGAATGGGGCCTGGCCTGGACGGACAACCAGGCCCGCCAGGCACGCTTTCCGTCCGGGGCCCGGCCCATCGAAAATCCCCTGGGCACCGCTCCCGGCTTCGAGCTGGATATTTCCGGCCGGCACCTGTTCTGCCTGCCTGGACCACCGGCCGAGTTCACCGCCATGTTCCGCGGCCCGGTACTCGAACGCCTGGAGCGGCTGCGCCGGCAGGGCGGCGGCGGCGAGTTCTTCCAGGGCCGCATCCTGCGGGTGTTCGGCCGGGGCGAGGGCTGGCTGCAGGATACCCTGGCCGGGGTGGAGGAAAAGTACACCGGGCTGGAGCTGGGCTTCCGGGCGGCGCTTCCCGAGATCGAACTGGTGTTGCGGGTCCAGGCCGGCGAACCGGCGGCGGCGTCACGCCTGCTCGACCAGGTGGAGCGGGACATTCGCCGGCGGCTGGGGCACCACGTCTTTTCCCGCGGCTCGGCCACCCTGCCGCAGGTGCTGCTCGAACGCCTGCGGGCGGCCGGCCGCACCCTGGCCGTGGCGGAAAGCTGCACCGGCGGGCTGGTCGGCAAGCTGCTCACCGACATCCCCGGCGCCAGCCGGTCGTTTGTACTGTCAGCGGTCACCTACTCCGACGCGGCCAAGCAGAGCCTGCTCGACGTGGACGGCGACATCATCGCCGCGCACGGTGCGGTGAGCGTCCAGTGTGCCGAGGCCATGGCCCGGGGGGTGCAGCGGCTCAGCGGGGCCGACCTGGCCGTGGCCGTGACCGGTATCGCCGGCCCCGACGGCTGCAGCCCGGAAAAGCCCGTGGGCCTGGTGTGGTTCGCCGTCTGCGACGCGCGGGGCTGCCAGACCCGGCAACTTCGGTTTCCACCACGGGACCGCGATTTCGTGCGCCGCCTGGCGGCCCACGCGGCACTGTGGCTGGTGTTGAGACGGCTGGCGGGAGAAGACGAACCGGCGGCCTGAAACCGGGTAATGAAAGCGAGGGGGTCATGAGCTCGAGCGACGATGTCGACAAGCTGCGCCGGGAACTGGAAAGGTTGCAGCGGGACAACGCACGGTTGCAGATGATGGTGGAAGCATCGCTGGAGGCGCTGGTGTTCCACCGCCAGGGCCGGGTGGTCGACGTCAACCCGGCCTTCACTCGTATCTTCGGCTACAGCCGGGACGAGGCCCGGGACATGGACGTCACCTTGCTGGCGGCACCAGAGTACCGCCAGCGGGTGGCCGAGGCGGTACGCAGCGGCCGGGAGCAACCCTACGAGGCACTGGGACTGCGCCAGGACGGCAGCAACTTCTGGGGCCGGGTGCAGGGTCACAACGTCACCTGGGGCGGCGAGCACTACCGGGTGACCTCGGTCGAGGACATCAGCGAGCAGCACCGGGCCATGCAGGCCCTGCGCGAGAGCGAGGAGCGCTACCGCCTGCTGGTGGACACCTGTCCCGACGCCATCGTGGCGACTGATACCGACACCAATGTCATCATGGCCAATGGGCAGGCCCTGAGACTGTTCGGAGCCGAGAACCTGGAACAACTGCAGGGGATCGAGGGGGGCGCCATATCGTTCCTGGCGGCGGCCCAATACACTCGTGCCCGGCAGAACATTCAGCTCACCCTGGAAAACGACATCCAGCGCAACATCGAGTACGAGCTGGTGCGCCGCGACGGCAGCAAGATTCCCGTGGAGGTGAGCGCGGCCACCCTGCGCGATGACAACGGCCGGCCCACGGGTTTCATAACCGTCATTCGTGACGTCAGCGAACGCCAGCAAGCCGAGCAGGAGCGCCGTCTCATGGAGCAGCAGATCCAGCATGCCCAGAAGCTGGAGAGCCTGGGAGTGCTGGCCGGGGGCATCGCCCACGACTTCAACAACCTGCTCATGGGAGTGCTGGGCAACGCCAGCCTGGCCCTGGCGGAACTCAAGCCCGGCAGTTCACTACAGCGGACCGTGCAAAAGATCGAGACCGCCGCCCTGCGCGCCGCCGAGCTCACCAACCAGATGCTGGCCTACTCGGGCAAGGGCCGTTTCCTGGTCCAGCCGCTCGACCTGTCCACCATCGTGCGCGAGATGAGCGAGTTGCTCAAGGTCTCCATCGGCAAGAACGTCACCCTGCGCCTGGACCTGGCCGGCAACCTGCCGGCGGTGGAAGCCGACGCCTCGCAGCTGCGCCAGGTGGTGATGAACCTGATAACCAACGCCTCCGAGGCCGTCGGCGAGGAAGCGGGCCTGATCACCGTTTATACCGGCATCGTGGAGGCCGACCGCAAGTACCTGGATTCCACCAGCTTCCCCGACCAGCAGCTCGGTGAGGGCCGTTACGTGGTGCTGGAGGTCT
>QMME01000318.1 GCA_003647095.1 Deltaproteobacteria bacterium | reverse complement strand
TCATGGGTGCCACCAACTCGCCACCATTGGCAATGGCGGCCATCAAGGAAAACAGCTGGGCGGCGGTGACCAGCAGGCGTGGATGTTGACCGGTGGCGAAGCGTCCCATTTCATCGTCCCCCAGGGCCCGGGGCAGGCTGCCGGCAACCTCGCCTCCCAGGTCTGTACCGGTATTACGCCCCAGCCCCAGGTTGCGGGCCTGGCGCAGGATGGCCTCTGCTCCCAGCAGGGAACCGTAGTGGGCGAAATAGAGGTTACAGGATACCGCCAGGGCCCGCGCCAGGTTGACCGCTCCATGTCCGTAGCGCAGCCAGCAACGCGGCAAGTTGGTGCCGGGATCCCTGTTGCCGTTGCCACGACAATCGTAAACGCTGGCGGGGTCAAAGTGTCGGTCGACCAGCAGCGAATATGCCACAACCAGCTTGAATACACTGCCCGGTTGCCAGGCTCGGCCGGCCAGCTGCTTGCGATTGTACCACCACAGCAGCCGGCCGCTGCGCACGTCTCCCAACATGAAAGCGTCCCGGGCGGTAAACGGCCCTTCTCCAGCACCACCTGCCAGTTGATCCCGCAGGCAGTGCTGGTTACGGACCGGGACGGCTGGCTCCCCGGCCGCTACCACCACCGCCTCTGCCAGGAGAAGCAGCATGAATGACAGGAGTATTTTTTTCTTTCCAACCACCGTCAACGGACCCGCTTGCGCCCCCGGCGACCGCGCCACCGGCGGCCGCTGCGTCGCGCCTTGCGACGTCGAGTTTTCCACTTCACCTTGAGGGTCACATGCTTGCCCTCCTCGATGAGACGATGGTAGGTCTTCGCTTGCTGACGGCCCGGCCGGCGGGCCTCGATGGAATGCCGCCCTACTTCGAGGGGCATGTGCTCCACGGGCGCCAGACCCAGGCGCTTACCGTCCACGAAGATTTCCGCCCGCAGGTCCGAGGTCACCGTCAGGAACCCCCGCGGCGTGCGCAGGAAAAAGTAGTAGCCCGCTACTGCACCGGCCACCAGTACTACGATCATTACCAGCCACAGCCAGCGAATACGGTGGCGCAGCTTCAGCGGTTGCATCCCCTTGGGCACGGTCACGTCCGCCTCGGCCTTGGCCAGGGGAGGTGGTCGAGGCACTTCCACCGGCTCCACCAGTTCCAGCAACTCGTCCAGGTACACCTCGCGCGTGCTGTCGCCGCGCTCGGTCTCCGGGGGCAGGAACTGCGCCATCTCCCCCGAATCGATTCCTTCCCGGCTCGGGTGCATGGCCCGCTTCACTCGCTCACCTAGAGCGAAGCGTACCTTTTCCGGGCCGGGATCGTCGAAGAATCCCGTCAACACGGCGGCGAACTCCTCGCCGCTGTGATAACGCCGGCGGGGATTCTTGCACAGGGCCCGTTCCACGACCTTGTCCATGAGTGCGGGAACGCCAGGGACGACACTGCTGGGAGGTGCAGGCTCGTGCCGAAGGATTCTACTCCAGACATCGTGCGGCGTTACCCCTGCGAAGGGATTGCTGCCGGTGAGCAGTTCGTACAGTACCACTCCCAGGGAGAACAGATCGGCCCGTCCGTCGAACTGATCACCCTTGACATACTCCGGAGCCATGTACTCGTACTTGCCCTTGAGAATTCCCGGCCGGGTAAAGGAGGCATACTGTGTTGCCCGGGCGATTCCGAAGTCGGTTATCTTCACCTGTCCGCCGGTGCCCAAGAGGATGTTGCCCGGGCTGATATCACGATGCACCACCGGGCCCGAACTGCTGTCCGTGCGGGCATGGGCGTAGTGCAGGCCCATGGCCACCTCGTGCACCACCAGGGCAATCTCCGCCAGCGACAAGGCCATTCCCTCCGGAGCACGCAGGATGACCAGGTCTTCCAGGTCCATCCCTTCCAGATACTCCATGACTATGTAGTAGTAGGAGCCGTAATTAAGCAGGTCGTAGGTACGGATGATGCAGGGATGCCTCATCTCCGCGGCGATGCGGGCCTCGTTGACGAACATGCCCACGAATTCGCGATCGGCACTGAGCTTGGGAAATAATCTCTTAATGGCCACGGTGCGACTCTGGCCACCGGGCAGAGACTCGCTGGCCTTGAAGATCTCGGCCATTCCTCCCTTGCCGATCTTCTCCAGCAACCGGTAACGCCCTATCGACTGCCCAGCTTGCATGTACCCGCCACGCCTCCCGGAAGCTAGACCGGGTTGGGAACGTCTACGTGTACTACCGACAGGCCGAAACGCTCGGCCAGGTGATCTCCACAAGCCACCACCCCGTGCTTCTCCGAGTTGTAATGTCCCAGCACCACCGCCACCAGTCCCATCTCCCGGAGCAGGGCCACCGACTGTTCCTTGACCTCACCGGTTACCAGGACCTGGCAGCCCGCCCGGGCGATTTCTTCCAGCAGAGCCGGAGTGCCGCCGCTGCCGGAGATCACCGCCACTCTTTGCACCGGGCCCCGGGGAGGAAGGCCCAGCACCCGGGCCGGGGATTCGATCTCATTGCTCAGCCCCTCTACGAAATCCTCCAGCGGCAACGGTTCCTCCAGTACTCCCCGGCAGCCGATGGCGTTTCCGTCCAGGTAGCCGATGTCGAAATGGCAGTCTACCAGGCCGGCCAGTCGGGCCAGGCAGGCGTTGTTGCCGAGCTGGGGATGAGCATCCAGAGGCAGATGGTAGGCTACCAGGTTCAACTCGTGCTCCAGCAGGATCTTCAGGCGTCGTCCCAGCCAGCCGTCGATTACCCGGCTGTCACCATGCCAGAACAGGCCGTGGTGTACCAGCAACATCTCGGCACCCTCTTCCACCGCCTGTTCGAAGAAATCCAGCGACACCGAGGCACAGGTGGCAATGACTTCCACCTGGGATTGTCCCTCCACCTGCAGGCCGTTGGGACAAGCATCACGAAATCTTTCGCTGCCCAGCAGCTCATCGAGATAGTCGAGCAGCACGGTCCTTTCGGTCATGTAGTTATCCCCCCTTCTTGGTGGTCGCGATGTCGGCCTGGTCACCTTCGACTCTCCAGGTTCCCACGTCCACCTTGTCTCCCGTCTTGGTGAGCAGCTTGAGAAATTCCAGGCGTTGCTCCCGGGCGGTGCCCTCGAACATTACCACTTGAACCCGGGCCACGGTCTGCGGATGGCCGTGGCTGGAGTAATACTTCACGCGTACCCGGTAGCTGCCGCTGGCGGCATGAGCCAGGGTAAACACCTCGGGCCCGAACCCGTCGGTATCATCGACGTCCAGGGTGCCGCCCAGCCGGGTTTGGCGGTGCCCGTAGTAGCACTCCTCGCCCGTGGGATCTACCACGTGCAGGTCCACGTCGGTGCCATTGGTATCCCAGCTGAGAACCACCTGCATGTCCACCGGGGGCACGTCGGAGAAGAAACTTACCCGGTCCCGCCCCTCGCCATACCGGTTGCTGGCCACCACCTCGATGCTGTTGGCCCCGCGCGAGAGCACCAGGCTGGCCTGGAAGTGCCCACCGCTGATGCTCAGGGTGCGCGCATAACCGTTGACCACCAGCTGTCCCAGGCTGATGGATTCGTCGCTGACGGTACCACTGACGGTAATCACCCGGCTGGTCGACCAACCTCCCAGCGGCTGCTCGATCTCCACCGTGGGCGGCTCACCTTCTCCGTCCGGGGCAGCAGCGGCCGGTAGCACCAGCACCAGAACCATGGTAACGAGCAGCGCACGCATGACTTCACTCTCCGATGACCAGGCGGTGATTGCGCGAGGTGCCGGAGATTTGTGGATCGTACATCAGCGATATCCGCGCCGGCAGCATCTGGAAAGTACCGGGCAACTCGGCACGCAGGATGTATGCCAGGTGCAACTTTCCCCGGCGCAGGTGCCTGATGAAAAACAGGGCCCGGTCCTGACGGAACTCGCGGTGTACGCCCGGCAGTCGCAGGTACTCCAGGCGGTAACCGGCATCCCGGTCTACCGGGCGGGTTCCCGCCGGCAGGGGATCGGCTACCATGACGTAGTCGGCATCTTGGCTGGCACTGACCTGCAGCAGCACCAGTACCTCGTCACCGGGCTGCAGCCTTGCTGGCAGGCGCTGTTTGCTGAACTTCCAACCCGAGGCCGTCTCCTCGCGCAGTAACCGGTACAGCCGGCGTTCTACCCGGACCTTGTCGCCACGGGGAGAGAATTCCTTCTCCCGACCGAAGTAATCCAGCGAGACATTGTAGAACAAGTCTCCCTGGCCCTGGCGGGTGAGGGTAAACTCGTTGCCTCCAGTACGGGCGGCAACACCCCGGGCCAGGGCCACGCTGGGTTTCAGCACTTCGGTGCTGGTGAAGCGATGCGCGGGGAGTTCCTTGCCGTTTAGCTTCAATCCCACCCTGGCGTTGTATTCTCCGGCCCCGTTCTGGCGCAGGGCATCTACCAGGGCGTAGACGGCCATGGCGGTATCTCGGGTGGAATACCAGGCTTTACCCTGGCGTTGCTTGAGCAGCCAGCGTACCGCCCGGGAAACTAGTTCGCTTTGAGGCTGGTTCTGCAACAGGGTGCGCAGCACCGCGGCGGTGCTTTCCACCGCGTCGCGACGCCAGCCGGCCGATTTCACCTGGCCCCACCAGGCGGTTCCGTCAGAGGTGTGCACCGCTTGCACCAGGCGTCCGGTCACTTGCGCGGCTTGCTGGTGCTTGCCCAGTTCGAACAGTGCGCTGGCCAGCAAGGCCCGGGAGTAATCGGTAAGCCGGTCGGAGGATGCCAGCTTGAGCAGCATCGATTCGTATTTCACCCCGGCCAGTGCCAGGCTGTACAAGACATAGGCCCGCAAGTTTTCCTCGCGGATGCGGTTCACCTGTCGCTTGAGCCAGGCAACCGCAGGTTTGAAAAGATCGTCTGACACCTTCCAACCGTGCCGGCGGGCCAGGGCCAACCCGTAGATCACGTAGGCGGTCATGAAGGGATCGGAGGAGTCGTTGGTCCACCAACCCCAGCCGCCGTCGCCGTGCTGCAGGTGAGCCAGATGAGCCAGTCCGGCCCGGATGTATCTGGGCAGTTGCTCGTCCAGTTGCTGGTTTTCCAGCTTGAGATCCTGCAGAGCCCGGGCTACCACCAGATCGGGCAGGAAGCGGCTCATGGTCTGCTCGGTGCAGCCGTAGGGGTA
>QMME01000317.1 GCA_003647095.1 Deltaproteobacteria bacterium | reverse complement strand
GGGCGCCACGCTAGCACCGGCCAGCGACCATTGTCAAGCCGCTATTATGGCAACTTCCCCTTGATTCTCCATTAGATACACCCTCGGCCGGTACGGCTCAGCGGCTGGCCAGGTCCAGCTGTCCGCGCGACTTGATGACTCGCCCGGCCTGCTCGTCGACCAGCTGCCGCAGCAACCTGCTGGCCTGCTCGAGCAGTTTGGACGGAGGATCGGCGGCGGGCAAGCGCCGGGCAGCCAGCGAGCGCAGCAAGTCAACCGCCGCCTGTCCCAGTTCGTGGGCTGGACCAATACGTTGGTGGCAATCGCTGCAATAGAGTCCGGCCGCCGCCCTGTCGGCGTACCAGCGGGGAGACTGCCGGCGCCCGCAACCCAGGCAGGCGGAAAAATCGGGGTTCAACCCGGCCACCTGCAACACCCGCAGCTCCAGATAGCACAGTTCCACGTCCCGCAGCGCGCGCTGGTCGAGCAGCCCGAGTACATCTGCCAGCAGTTTCCAGAAGCCGGTGTTGGCATCGCCCTCGACGGTAAAGGCCTCGCACAGCTCCAGCGCGTAGCAGGCCTGGGTGAAGCGCTTCAGCTCTCCCCTGATGGCCTGGTGCCCGTCCCGCAGGACCGCCTCTTCCAGGCGCTCCAGCTGGCTGCTCGGCCGGCTGGCCACGGTGACGTCGAGGTGCGAAAACAACTCCAGGCATCCCAGGAAACGCCTTCTCGACTTGCGGGCTCCCCGGGCCACGGCCCTCAGCTTGCGGCCATCTGCGGCCAGCAGGGTAACTATGCGATCCGCCTCGCCGAGCGGGGCAGTGCGCAGTACCAGGGCCTGGGTCTGGTAGCGAACCCCCGCCACCGCTATTCGCCGGTCTCCGGGGAGCGGCAGTTGCCGCGGAAGAGCTTGTAGCACTCCTCGCCGACGGGGGTCATGCGCGAGGGTTTGAAACAAGTTTCCAGGGCCTGGCACCCCTCTCCCAGCTGCCCCTGCAGAAGCAGTACCTTGCCCAGGTCGAGCTGGGCCTGCAGCAGCGCCGGGCAATGCTTGATTGCCTGGCGCAGGTTCTCGGCGGACAAGTCCAGTTGCTTGTCACGACGGTACATCAATCCCAGGTAGTGGTAGCCGATGCAGTACTTGTCGTTCTGGGCCAACGAGTTCTTTACGTAACGGTAGCCTTGCTGCTTCTGCCCCAGGTTGAACAGCACCCAGCCCAGGTTGCTCTCCACCAGGTAGCGGTTCTTGAGAAACACGTCCTCCAGGGCCTTCTCGAGCAGGGGCCGGGCCAGCCGGAACATGCCCTGGTCGATGTACACTCGTGCCTTGTTGTTGAGCACCTCGCTGTAGCCGGGTTTGAGCTGCAGGGCCCGGTCGAAATGCTGCAAGGCCCGGGGGTATTCCTGCAGCAGGTAATAACACAGGCCCAGGGCATTCTGCAGATCGGGAAAATCGGGATGCAGCTTCTCCGACTCCAGCAGGTTGGCCAGCGCCTTCCTGATGCGGCCGGCGCGCAGGTCTTCGATACCGATGTCGTAGCGGATCTCGGCCTGCTTCAGTTGCTTGGGATCGGGTCCACGCCGGCAGCCGCCAGGCCACAGCAGCATTCCCACCACCAGCAGCGCCACCCCCGCCAGGTTCCGGCACTCGTTCGCCAACATCTCGCTCCTTTCAGAAGGAAGACAGCATGCGTACGATCTTCTTGAGTTCCTCGCCGGAGAGCACGGCCGACTCCGGAGCAGCCACTTCCTCCAGCGGCTCCAGTTCCAGCACCTCTTCGCCCGCCTCGCCGTCTTCCTGCTCCTCGCCCGTCTCCGACTGTCCCTGCTGGCGCTGGGAAAATGCCTGCAGGTCCTGCTGGAATATGGGCATGCGGTCCAGCACCTCTCCCTGCTGCTGCTGATCGAGATTGCGGAAGTTGACGTTGTCGACCATGAAGCCCATGCTCTCGACGAACTGCAACGCTTCCAGCTCGGTATCGTGGTAGGCATCCATGGGGACTTCCACGGGATCGTGCAGGTAGATCAGGCAATCGGCGCTTTGGATGAGGTGCAGGTAGATGTAGATGGAAAACAGTCCGCTCGAGTTGCGCAGGCCCACGATGTAGGCCTTGGCCGGTTCCAGGGGCCGACCCTCGGCGGCCACCATGGGACTGTTGATGGACTCGATGATGGCCACGATGTGCTCGGCCGATCCCGGTATGATCTTCAGTTCCGGATGGATGACGTACATGCCCTGACTCCCCTCCCTGGTGACTACCTGACGGTGATGGTGTACTCGTCGTTGAAATTCTCCGTTTCGTAAGCCGTTCGCGTGTACTGTATGAGGGGGTTGTCGATCATGACATTCTTGCCCCCCATGTTGCCCTCGCCCACGATGATGCGGATGTAGGCCTGCTTGGAATAGCTCTTGCGTTCCTTGCCGATGTTCTTGCTGGCCGCAAAGTGCAGCACGTTGGGCCCCGGTCGCAGCTTGCCGGTTATGTCCAGCACCAGCTGTTCCCCGTCGGACCTGATCCGCTTGTACCAGACGCTGTTTATGAAGATATCGATGTCGTACTGGGCGGCACCGGGCTGGCTTTCTTCCTTGATGAGAAAGTAGCGCCGCGTGGGATTGGCAGGCAGGGTGGTGGCCGGCCGGGCTGGCTGGCTGGTGGCCCCCTGTACCGCGTAGCCGGGCGCCTCGATGTAGATGTCGCCCTTGGCATCTATGGTGACGTTGCACTTCTCGAAGCGCTGGTTGGTCACGCCATCGATGCGCACCCCGTTGAGGTAGACGCTTCCGGCCAGTGCGCCGGCAGCCAATCCGGCCACCAGCAGCAGTGGTGCCAACACCGTAAATACTCTTCTGCCGATACTGTTCATCTTGTTCCACCTCGCTGTACTTACGGACTTTCTATCCTTGCCCGGGGCCCAGGTCAAGCAGGCAGTCGCCGTCGCTGCCCGGCGGCCAGATCAACTTGTGCAACTGCAGACCCAGGCGGGCCGGCAAGTCCGACTCGAGCAGCCACGCGGCCAGCCTGGCCGGCTCCAGCCGGCCGGCCACCGGCTGCAGCGTGGCCACTACCCCCGGTGCCAACCGCTGGCCCCGCAACCACTCGCGGGCGGCCTCGAAGTCGTCGCGGTCACCCACCACCAGCTTGACCTCGTCGCCGTCCCGGAGCCGGCCGGCATTGCCGGACAGCATCCTCTCCTGCTCTCCGCTGCCCGGCAGCTTCACGTCCATGACCACGTGTACGCCCCCGGGCAGCACGGATATGTCCAGGCTGCCGTTGGTTTCCAGCAGCACCTCGTGGCCGGCCCGCTGCAGTTGCCGGCAGAACCGCGGCGTGTGCGGCTGGCACAGGGGCTCCCCGCCGGTGAGCAGGACGAGTTTCCGGCCCGCCCGCTGCACCACGGCCAGCAAATCATCGAGTGACATCACCCGGCCGGGCCGGCGCGCCTGGGGGGTATCGCACCAGCGGCAATCGAGATTGCAGCCGGACAGGCGCACCAGCACCAGCGGCTGCCCGGCACGGCTGCCCTCCCCGGCGATGGTGTGCAGGATCTCGCACACCTCCAGGCTGGCGGTGCGGTCATTCATGATAGGTGGCGCGGGAAGCCTCGCTTTCCCAGACGCTGACCGACGCCAGCCGGGCCCGCTCCAGCGGCCAGACGGCAGCAAGCCCTTCGAAAATGACCCGGGCGATGTTCTCTGCCGAGGGGTTTACCCGGGCAAACTCCTCGAGTTCGTTCAGATCGGCGTGATCGAAGCGATCGAGCACCTGGCCCAGCAGCTGCTTGAGCACCCCGAAGTCGACCGCCAGCCCGCAATCGTCGAGTTTTTCCGCCGCGGCCACAACCTCCACGCGGTAATTGTGACCGTGCAGGTTTTCGCAGCGACCCTGGTAGCCGCGCAGCCGATGAGCCGCGGAAAAAGTCATCTGTACGCTGACCTCGTACATGCCACCCACCTTTCTCCAGCCTGTTTATGCCCAGCGGCGCCGGCCAGTCAAGCTCGCACCCCGTCAGGGCCCGGGGCTCCAGCAGGTTGTCTTTGCCGGACCGGCATGCTAGCTTGCCGCCGTTCGAGGAGCCCATGGACGAAGTTGGTTTTTTCCACACCCTCCTGCTCGCCTGGTTCGCCCTGGCGGCGGTCACCTTCGTGCTGCTGTTGTTCGTGCGTGCCCCCTACGGCCGCTACGCGCGCCGGGGTTGGGGTCCGATCCTGGGCAAGAAGATGGGCTGGGTAATCATGGAACTACCCTCGGCCCTGGGTATGCCGCTGCTGTTTCTCCTGGGCAACCGCCAGGACAACGCCCCGGCCCTGGTGTTTCTGGCCCTCTGGGAGATCCACTACCTGCACCGTACCTTCGTCTTCCCCCTGGGACTGCGCGGCTCGGGCGGCGGGCATGCCCTGGCCACGGTGGTGATGGCCATATTCTTCAATTCCGTCAACGTCTACCTCAACGGCCGCTGGCTGTTTTTCCTTGGTCCGCGGCTCGAGCCGGCCTGGCTTGCAGACCCGCGTTTCCTCCTGGGCGGGTTCCTGTTCGCGGCCGGCTTCGCCATCTGCAAGCACTCCGATGCCATCCTGCGCGCACTGCGGTCTCCCGGCGAGAGCGGCTACAAGATACCCCGGGGCGGGTTGTTTCGCTGGGTCACCTGTCCCAACTACCTGGGCGAGATCATCGAGTGGTGCGGCTGGGCCCTGTTGACCTGGTCGCTGGCCGGTTTGTCCTTCGCCGCCTGGACGGTGGCCAACCTGGCCCCGCGCGCCCGCCAGCACCACCGCTGGTACCGGCAAGAGTTTCCCGACTACCCCCGGGAACGCCGGGCCCTGCTGCCGTTCATCTGCTGAGGGATCGAACCATGAGCTGTCACCCAGGCCTTTTTCGTGCTGCTCTACAAGCAGGAGCCCGCCCTGCGCCGGCTGTGGTTGGAGGGCTGGCGGGAGATGGACGGAGCCGACGTGCTCATGCCCTACTGGATGGGCCGCTGCCACGGATTCACCATCAGCGAGTGAGCGGACGCGGGGAGGTGGCGGCCACCGCCCGCGGCGGGGGACCGAAGGCATAGACGTAGCCGTCGCGCGCCCCCACCACGATGTGGCCGTTCCACACCAGCGGCGTGGATTCGATGCAGGCCCGGCTGGGG
>QMME01000316.1 GCA_003647095.1 Deltaproteobacteria bacterium | reverse complement strand
GCTTGCTTTTCTTCAGTATCATGTGTACACTTATTATGTGTTCACAGGAGGTGTGTCGTGAACGTGACCCTTTCAATCGACGAGAAGACCCTCAAGCGGGCGCGGGAGGTGGCCCGGCGGCAGGGCAAGAGCCTCAACCAGCTCGTGCGGGAATACATGCAGGGTCTTGCCGGGGAACGATACGACGAGCAGCACCTGCGCGATCTGTTCGACCTCATGGACGAGGGCGGAGGCAGCCTCGAGGGCCGGGGCTGGAGCCGGGACGATATCCATGGAAGGTAGGTACTTCATCGATACCAACGTGCTGGTGTACGCCAATGATCGCTCCAGCCCGGACAAGCTGAAAACAGCCCGCGCGCTGCTGGCGCACGCGCTGTCGTCCCGCCGGGGGTGCCTGTCCACCCAGGTGCTGCAGGAGTTTTTCGTGGTGGTTACCCGCAAGGCCGGGGTCAGCCCCGGGAATGCCCGTGCCCAGATACTGCACCTTACCTGCCTTGACGTGGTGGAAATCGACGCCGACCTGGTGCTGGGGGCGATCGATCTGCACCTGCTCGACCGCATCTCCTTCTGGGACGCGCTCATCGTCAAGAGTGCCCGTGCCGGCGGTTGCGGTACCCTGTTCAGCGAAGACCTCAAGCACGGCCGCCGCCACGACGGCGTCAGGGTACACGACCCGTTCAAGCATCCCCCCGCGTTCCTCGGAGCCGGGAAGCACTAGGTGAAGCATGGCACCGCCGTACCCCCCCCGGCATCGCCGGGCTCAGTTCCCGGGGCGGCCGGCGTCCGCCGGGGGCGAGGGCTTCGGAGACTGGGGCTTCGGGGGCTGGGGCTTCGGGGAGGGGGGCTGGCTGCCTCCGTCGCTGGTCGCCGCCGGGTGGCGGCGCGGCGCGGGTGCCGCGGGAGCCGGTGTCGCCGGAGTGGCGTGAATGCCACCGGCCGGGGTGGCCGTGCCGGAGGTGGGCTTGCCCCGGCTCAGCCGCTGGATGCGCCGGCGGGCGGCCGAGGCGTAGGCGGACGAGGAGTACAGGTCGAGCAGGCGCTGGTAGCTTTCGATGGCCTGGGGCATGTCCCCGGCGGCCTCGAAGGAGCCGCCGGCCATGAACAGGTCGTTGTCGGCCGAGGAACTCTGGGGATCGGCCTCGGCCGCCTGGCGGAAGGCCCGGGCGGCGCGGGCGTTTTTCCTGAGCTTGCTCAGCACCAGGCCGCGGTTGTGCTGCACCCGGGCCAGCACCTTGGCCGGCGGCGACAGCTCGAGCGCCCGGTCGAACTCGCGCAGGGCGCGCTTGAGCTGGCCCTTCTGCAGGTAGCTGGAACCGGACTCGATGGAGCGGTTGGCCAGCGACTGCTTCAACTCGGCCAGTTCCTTCTTGACCAGCCTGGTCATCACCGGCGACAGGTTGCTGGTGTCGAGCGCCTCGGCCTCCTTGAGGGCGTCGTAGGGCCGGCCCTGCTGCTTGAGCAGCAGGAAGCGCTCGGTGATCTTCTCCTGCTGGGAGCGCCGGGAGATCTTCTCCTGCATGGCCCGGGTGTCCTCCTGCATCTGCTGCAGTTGCTTTTCCAGCGACTCCTTCTCCTGGCGCACCACTCCCACCTTGGCGTCGAAGGCCACGTAGAGGCCGCCGAAGATGACCACCACGAAGATGACGTAGGCCACCACCGAGTTGAAGATGTACTTGCGCTCGTAGCGTTCCTGCCGCTTCTGGATCTGGCGGATGTCGGCCGAAAGGTTCTTGACCAGGTTGTCGGTCTTGATGATCAGGTTGTGCGACTCGACGATCTCCTTCTTGATTTCCGCGATGGTTTCCTCTAGCGCCATGTCGAGCCACCTCCTGCCCGCGAGATACGTCCCCAAGGGGATTTGAACCCCTGTTGCCGGATTGAAAGCCCGGTGTCCTGGACCTGGCTAGACGATGGGGACCCGAATTGTCAAATGAGCCGCCAGGGAGTCGAACCCTGGACCCTCAGATTAAAAGTCTGATGCTCTACCGACTGAGCTAGCGGCCCATCATCGACTTCCCTGCCGCCCGGGCGGCACAAGCGGGGGAGATGACTACCAGAGGGGATGCCGGGTGTCAAGGAGAACATGGGTGATGGTTGCCACAAAGTACCAATTCAGAGATCCGACCACACCGGCGGGGACGGGTCCGCCGCAGCCGGGACAAGCCCGCCGCAGCCAGATCTTTTGCGGCCAGATCTTTTGCGGTTGTGCTCCGTCTCAGCCGACTGTATGGTTGCCGGTGAACAACCGCAGGAGGCATGACATGAACGCACTGCTTACGGTGTGGCTGGCCGCGGCCTCGGTGCCGGCGGTCACCGCCGGGCCCGACCTGGCCGAGCAGGCCCGGCCGGTCCAGGCGCCCATCGAGCGGGTGACGGTGTTCAGCGACCGCGCCCTGGTAAAGCGCCGGGCCCGGGTGAAGCTCACCCCCGGGGTCAACACCCTGCGCCTGCCCGACCTGCCCGGCTCGGTGATGCGCGACACCATCCGGGTGTCCTGCCGGGGAGCGCGGGTCATCCGCGTCGAGGCGCAGCCGGTGGAGCGGGAGCGTTTCACCATCGACCAGGTGGAAAACCTGCTCGAGCGCATCGAAAAGCTCACCGACGACGTTTCGTTGCTCGACGCCCGCCGCCGGGTGTTCTCGGCCGAGGCCGACCTGCTGGCGGGTTTTCAGCCCCGGCCGCCACTGGCCGAGAAGGAACGCGTGGGCCGCGCCCTGCCGCCGCTTCTGCCGCGCGCCTGGGCCCAGGTGCTGGACTTCCTCGAGCAGCGGCGCCGGCTGGCGCAGGAGGAGCTGCGCCGCCTGGACGAACAGCGCCGCCTGCTGGTGGACAAGCTGCGGGTCGCCCGCCAGGAGGCCAGCCAGTACAACATGGGTGGCATGAGCCAGCGCAAGTACCAGGTGGTGGCCCTGCTGCAGGCGACAGGGGCCGGCCAGGTGCGGCTGGACGTGGACTACTTCGTTCCCGGGGCCGCCTGGTGGCCGACCTATGACCTGGACTTCCAGCCCGAACGCGGCCGGGTGGAGCTGCGCAGTGCCGGGCTGGTGCGCCAGGCCAGCGGCGAGGACTGGCAGGACGTCAAGCTGGTGCTGTCGACGGCCTTGCCCGGGCTGGGCATCGAGTTGCCCGAGCTGCTCACCTGGACCCTGGGAGAACGGCGCCAGTTCACCCCCCGGGTGCGCCCGGCGCGCATGCCCCCCGAGGCCAGGCTGCACCCGCCGCCGGTGGCCGGGCCCACCCCGGCCGAGGCCGAGCGCCAGGCCCGCCGCGAGGTGCTGCGCAACCGCGTGGCCGAGCTGCAGCGGCTGGCCGCGCTGGACACCGGCGTCGCTCTCGACGGGCGCCTGGCGGCCGACCTGCAGAGTGTCACCACCGGCAAGGGGGAGGGCCGCGGCCTGGTGGGCGGGCTGGCCCGGCCGGCCCAGAAGGGCTACTACCCGCCGCGGCGTTCGGCCCCGCAGGCCGCCCCGCCGCCGCCGCCCCGCGAGGAATACGAGGAGGCAGAGATGGCCCTGGCCGAGGCTCGCCCTTCCGCCCCCCGGCCCCTGGCCCGGCCCAGCCGCCGGGCCCGGGGCAAGCGCCGCGGCCGGCGTGGTCCCCGGGCACGCGCCATGCAGCTTTTCGACGTACCGCTGGAACGCCCCCGCCTGAACGATCCCACCCTGCCGGCGGTGCTGGCGGCCGGGCTCGACTACCGTTGGACCAGCGCCACCCGCATCTCCGTTCCCAGCTCGGGCAAGCGCATCAAGGTTCCCCTGAGCGTGGAGAACTTCTCGGTGGAGACCTTCTACGAGGCCACCCCGGCGCTCAAGGACCGGGCCTACCTCAAGGCCCTGGTGCGCAACCGCCGCCGCCGGCCCATCCTGGCCGGTCCCATGAACATCTTCGTGGCCGGCGATTTCACCGGACAGGGCCGGCTGCGCACCACCGGCCCGGGAGGAACTCTGGAACTGGCCCTGGGTGCCGACGAGGACATCCGCTTCAAGCGCCGGGTGGTTCCCCGCACCGAGACCAAGGGGGTCTTTTCCAAGGACGACGTGACCACCTACACCGTCACCATCGAGGTGGGCAACTACAAGAAGCGCCGGGTGAAGGTGGCCGTCTACGACGTGCTGCCGCGCGCCGGCAGCGACAAGGTGGAAGTGGAGAAGGTGCGCATCGAGCCGCGTCCGGCCAGCGGGCCGGATCGCGAGGGCGTGCTGCGCTGGGACCTGGACCTGCGACCGGGAGCCACCACCAAGGTGCAACTGGTCTACCGCATCACCCGGCCCCATGACTGGCAGCTCTACCAGTGAAAGGAGTCCGGCCATGTCGATGGTAACCATTCTGGCTGTCGCCACCCTGGCCGCTCCCGCCGCCGGCAGCAGCGAGGCGCCGGTGGACCGGGTGGTGGTCTATGCCGACCGCGCCGAGGTCACCCGGCGCACCACGGTGAGCTGCTCGGCCGATCGCGCCCGGGCGCTGTTCCCCTTGCTACCCGGCGGCCTGGACGTGCGTACCCTGCGGGCCAGCGCCTCCGGGCGGGCCCGGGCGGTGGGTACCTCCTCCCGGCCGGTCACCCGGGAGCAGAATCTCGACCAGCGGGCGGCCGAGCTGCAGCAACGGATTCGCCGGCTCGACCAGCAGATCCGCGTGGTCGACGAGCAGCGGGGCTTGCTGGACAAGCGCCTGGCCACCCTGTTCGCCTACCAGAACTACTTCGTCAACCTGGCCTCGGAGTCCATGCGCAACGCCCGGCCCGACACCGGCAGGTGGAGCCAGGTGCTGGAGTTCCTGCGCACCCAGCGCCTGGACCGGGTGGCCAAGACCGCTGGGCTGGCGGTGCAGCGCCGCCAGTTCGCCCGCCAGCGCGAGCTGCTGCAACGCCGGCTGGCCCACCTGGCCCCGGCGCGTACCCGCAGCGGCCTGGAAGTGGAAGTGGCGGTGGAATGCCGGGGCGAGAGCACAGTCGGCGTGTCGCTGAGCTACGTGGTGGCCGGGGCCACCTGGAAGCCGGAATACGACCTGCGCTTCCTGCCCGGCGGCCGGGGCGGGGTGGGCCCGGGACGCCTGGAGCTGGGCGTGTCGGTGGTGGTGCGCCAGTCCACGGGTGAAGACTGGGAAAACGCCCGCCTGCTGCTTTCCACCGCCAAGCCGCGCCTGGGCGCGGAGACTCCCTACCCGGCACGGCTCACGGTCTACGCCCGCGAAACCGGCAAGGAGAAG
>QMME01000315.1 GCA_003647095.1 Deltaproteobacteria bacterium | reverse complement strand
GTCTACCTGCCCCGCTTCGAGTTGAAATGGGAGACGGTGCTCAACGACGTGCTCTCGGCCCTGGGTATGGCGGAGGCCTTCGACCCCAACCGCGCCGACTTCAGCGGTATCGTGGCCGCGGGCGGGCTGTTCATCAGCCGGGTGCGCCACAAGACCTACGTGCGCGTCGACGAGGAGGGCACCGAGGCCGCGGCCGTCACCAGCGTGGAGGTGGGCGCCACCTCGGCCCAGCCTGATATCTTCCGGGTGGACCGCCCCTTCGTCTTCGTCATTCACGACAACCACAGCGGGGCGCTGCTGTTCGCCGGCAAGATCGTCTCGCCACCCAGCTTCTGAGATCGCCCCCGGTCTCAGCCGGGACGGGGGGCCGGGCTGGGTCCGGGTTCGGGCTCGCCCTGCTCGGGTTCGTCCTTGAGGTAGCCCTTGCGGCAAGACGACAGCACGCCCAGGCCAAGCAGCAGCACCAGCAACAACCAGACCATCCTTTTCTTTCCAGTCATCGGCATCACCTCGACGATACCTTTCCGGCAACCCACCAGGCCTGCCACCGGAGCATGTTGTCCTATACTATCCCGCTGCCGAGGCTACAAGGGGTACGGCGGCGCGCCGGCCCGAACAGTATGACAATAGCACACAAGTGCCTACATAGTAAGAGGAAATGCCGCGTCGCATCTTGACGTTCCCGCCCGCTTCGGCAAGGATGCCAGGCGAAACTTCCCGGGAGGTCGATCATGAAGGCAGGAACCGTGGTGTTGCTGGCCGCAGGGCTGACACTGAAGGTGGTCGCCGTCGCACCGGCACGGACGAACAGCGCCAGCCCGGCCCAGGTACTTTCGCAGCTGCACTTGCAACCACCGGGCCGGACTCCCGTCGCCCGGGCCAGCTCGGCCCTCGAACAGCTGCGACCCCGCCTGCTGGGGGCGGACCGTGTAAGCGAACTGCGCCCCACCCGCCTGGTGCGCGTCTCCGGGCAGACCGTCGTGCAGTTCGAGCAGTGGCTCGATGGCCACCCCGTGCTGGGAGCGGGTGCCGCCGTGGTCGAGGACGCCGGCGGCACCATCACCATGATCACCTCCACCCTCCGGCAGATGGAGCCGGGCTCCCGGCAGACCCGCCTGGCCACCTTGGAACGGGCACGGCAGCTGGCCAGCCGGGCCTTTGTCTCGGGCGGCGGCCGCAGCCGCGGACCGGCCCGGGCGGGTACGGCCTGGATGATGTTCGGCACCGGTCCCGCCCTGGTGCGTCTGGTGACCGTACCCGGTCTCGAGCCACTCGGTGATTTCACCTACCTGGTGGTCGACGATCCCCCGCGTATCCTCTGGGTCTTCCGGCGCGGGCCCAATGCCCTGGGTTACGCCTACCCGCAGAACCCGGCCGTGGGAACTTACGAACAGGTGGAACTCCCTTACCTGACCTCGGTGGAGCATCTCGTCGGCGACAACGTCACCGTCTACAACTGCGCCGGCTCCGACCAGTGCGGAACCAAGCAGCAGCTGGCCACGCCCGACCAGGACGGCAACTACCTGATAGAACCGACCGGTGCCAACGACCCGGTAAACATCGACGACTCCTTCGTCGAGGTGCAAGCCTACTACGGCATCAACTTCATCCACGATTTCTTCGCCGGGGTGGGCTTCTCGCCCTCCCCCATCGAGGTGCAGGTCAACTACCCCATGCAGCAACCCAACGCCATGTACGACGGGCAGGGCCACATCCTCATGGGGCAGAGCGGTTCCATCGACCTGGCGGTGGAGAACGACGTCATCTACCACGAGTACGGCCACCATGTCTTCGGCGAGGTCAGCTCCGCGGGCATGTTCGAGATGGACCAGTACGGGCCGGTCACCCACGGCCTGGCCATAAACGAGGCCACCGCCGACTACTACTCCTGCTCGGCGCTCGACGACCCGGAACTGGGCGAGTACTTCGCCCAGCAACTGCCCGCCTACTTCCCGGATGGCTACCTGCGCAACGTGCACAACGATCTCACCTGTCCCTGGGGCCTGTACGGCGAGGCTCACGACGATGGCCAGATCTGGAGCGGCTTTCTCTGGGACGCCCGGGCGCTGCTGGGCCAGCCAGTGGCCGACAACCTCTACATGAAGGTGCTGGCGGCCTTTCCCGGCACCGTCACCTTTCCGGCTGTCACCCAGGTCTACCTCGACACCGCCGCGGCCAACCTCGACGGTGACACCGTAAACCAGTTGCGGGCCCTGGCCGAGCAACGCGGCATTACCGATTGTGAGCGCTTCATCGAGCTGCGCCGCCAGCCGCACAAGGGATTCGTGTTCGGCAAGGAGATCCTGGGCCAGTACGGCAGCAACCTGGCCTTCATCCCCGCCGAGTTGCACTACTTCATGGAAATACCAGAGAACGCCTACCACTTGTCGCTTACCTTCACCTCGCGTCCGCCCGAGGCCGACCTGGTCATCCTGGTGCGGGAAGACCAGCGCATAGAGCACTCCTTCAGCTGGACCCAGGGTCTGCAATCGACTTACGACTTCATGATCTCCGGCTCCCAGGATCTCGATCTGCCCAGCGACGATCCCCTCTTCCGGCCCGGCCACACCTATTACCTGGAGGTGGCCAACCAGGGACAGGCCACCGGCGAGTACACCCTGGCCGGTTTCGTACTGGTGGAGAGCAGTGACGGAGGCGGCAGCGACGGCGGCGGAGGCGATGCCGGTGCCGATGCCGGTGCCGATGCCGGTGCCGATGCCGGTGCCGATGCCGGCGCCGATGCCGGCGCCGACCAGGCCGGGGATGGCCAGCCCGTCTGCGATGACGGCTACGGACCGGCCTGGGACGGCAGCAAGTGGGTGTGCGTACCCATCTGCAAGGAGGGCTACGAGCCCCAGCTGGACGGTGACACCTGGGTATGCGTTCCCAGGGATTCAGGCTGCGGTTGCGCGGCTACCCGCCCGGCAGCGGGTGCTTCCCTGTTGCTGTTGTTGCTGGGGCTGATGCTGCTGCGCCGGCAGCGGGGCTGAACCCATTACCAGTCCACGCAGTGACTGGAGCATGTGCCGCGACAGCAGCCGAAGCCGTCCGTGCAATCATCTTCCGTCTGGCAATCTCCGCTGCAGTTGCCAGCGAGATCGCAGCCGGCCCCGGCCGGGCACTGGCCACAGATGGTCTCGTCGTAGCATTCGAACGACAGGCAGTAGCGCTTCAAACCCACGCAGTCGGAGCGCACCTGGCACAGCAAGGGGGAGCAATCACCCGGGTGGGTCACCAGTTCCACCGGCACCTGCAAGCCGGCCGGTGCCACCACGTGGGCGGTCACCCCGCACTCGTCCACCAGGGCTCCACCCGAACCGTCATCGACGACGCTGCTCACCCGCACCAGGTACTCGTAGTTCCGCTCCTGGTTGGCCGGTACCGCCACCCGCATGAGGCGCTGGCCGCTGTCGGGATCGGTCTCCATGGTGGCCCACTCGGCATCCTCGTTGGCCACCGCCGGGCCCAGCAGGTCGTCGGAGCGAAACACCCGCACGTTGACCCACAGCGGCTCCGGGCTGTTGGGAGGAAAACGCCGCGCCGAAGCTCTCCCCGCCGCCGAGTGTATCTGCAATGCCAGCCAGGAAGTGTCGCCGCTGCCGCAGCCGGCCAGCGCCAGCAACGTCCCGGCAACGACCAGGCAACAGCTCATTCCTGCTCGCGCCATTTCCCGATCACCTCGACCAGTTGCCGGGGCTGGCTAACCGTGGCGTCAGCCGCCTTGTCGTCAGTACCGTCCTGCCCCTGCCCGACAAACCTGGCCAGGATCGCCCGCATGCCGGCCTGGCGGGCGCCCCCGATGTCGGCGACGACATCGTCACCGACCATGACGCATTCTTCCGGCTGGCACTCCACGGCCTTGGCCGCCAGTTGGAATATCTCCGGGTGTGGCTTGCGCACCCCGAGGTCGGCCGATACCAGTATGGCCTGAAAGAAACCGTCCAGCTTCCTGGCGGCCAGGGCCCGGCGAATCAACCGGCCACAGGTGGCGTTGGAAATGACCGCCAGGCGCAATCCCATCTCCCGCAGGGCGGCCAGCATCTCCGGCACTCCGAAGACTATCGGGTAAGAGTTCTCCTCGGGGGCGAAGAACCCATCAACACCGGCTTGCAGGTCCTGGTTGGACACTCCCTGCACACCCTGCAGGGCCAGCGCCGCCCGCAGCGATTCCACCGCCGGTACCTCGATCAACGTCTCCGCGGCCCGCCGTCCGCCCGCTTGTCGTAAAAAGAGCAGGTCGGCTCCCAGGCGCTGGAAGTCGATGCCCGGCACCTTGTCCCGCAACGCCTCGGCCAGCCCTTGCAGGTTTTCGGGCAGGATACGGGCCCAGTCCAGCCGGGTGGATACCAGGGTATTGCCGAAGTCGAAAAATACCGCCTGCAGCATGATGGTCAGGATTGTAGCAGATGCCCGCCGGCAGCGCCATACCCTCGCGGCCTGGGAGATTCCGGCAGGCCCCGCCGGGGAATGAGCCGGGAGTCCGGGGAGAACCGACCTCAGCGCTCGATCAGCGATTTCACACTCTCGGCAAGCTCCATCATGCGGAAAGGCTTGTCTATGACCCCCACGTTCGCCTCCCGGTCCAGGCCTTCCAGTTCCTGCCCGACATCGCACCCGGTGGAAAACAACACCTTCTGGCCGGGCGACAGGGAGCGAATGGTGCTGAAGACCTCCATCCCGGCGATGCCCGGCATGACCACGTCGAGGACCACCAGGTCGATTTCGTCGGCGTTGGCGCGGAAGATATCGATGGCCTCCCGGCCGCTGCCGGCCTCGAGCACCCGGTAGCCCAGTCGCAGCAACCAGGAACGACAGGTATCGCGCACCACGACATCATCGTCCACCAACAGCACCGTGCCGCTGCCCAGGAGCAGTTTCACCGGTGGTGGGGATGGTTGCCGGCTTTCGACCGCCTTCTCACTGGCAGGCAGGAACAGCCGGAATACAGCTCCCCGGCCCGGTTCGCTGTCCACCGTTACGAATCCCCCGTGTCGCTTGACGATCCCGTACACCGACGCCAGCCCCAACCCGGTACCCACTCCCCTTTCCCTGGTGGTGAAGAAGGGATCGAATATTCGCTCGCGGATGCTGCCGTCGATACCATGGCCGGTATCCTGGACGGCAACGCACACGTACTTGCCGGGTGTCACCCCCTGTTTCGCCGCCAGGTTCCCCTCTACCAGCAGGTTGCTGGTCGACACCGTCAGCATCCCTCCCCGGGGCATGGCCT
>QMME01000314.1 GCA_003647095.1 Deltaproteobacteria bacterium | reverse complement strand
TCGACAAGCCCGGCAAGCTCAGCCAGGCGGAGCTCAAGCTGCTCAAGAAATCACCCGTCCATACCGTCAAGCAGTTGCTGCGTGCCCGCCGTCTCAACGCCCAGCTGGTGCAACGCATCATCACCGCCTGGGAACACAAGACCGACTTCGGCACCCCGGTCAAGGATCTCAAGGGCAACGTCTCCTTCATCGTGCCGCGGGCCGATCTCAGCGTCTATTCCAAGATAATCGCCATCGTCGACTGCTACGATGCCCTGACCTCGCGCCGACCCTACCGCGACGCCTTCAGCGCGGAAATCGCCCTGACCCTGATGTGGGGAGAGATGAAGCACAAGTTCGACCCTGAATACCTGAAGATCTTCATGAACGTCATGAAGCTGCCGGCGGTAAGGGTTCTTTCGGAGAAGGGCGAGAAGGTGGTCATCTTCTGAGTCTCGTCAGGAGCCCAGCTCGCGGGCGATGATGGCCACCACCTGACGGGAAAACAGCAAGGTGGTATGTCCCTGGTAGCGCAAGATGAAGTTGTCTCCCCGCGGAGACAGGCTGCAGTTCCAGGGCAGGACCAGGTTGTCGTGCGTGCTGCAAATGCCGATGAAACGCACCTCGCCCGGCAAGGGCCGGTTGTTCAATGTCTCCAGGTAGGCGCTGCCGCGGCGCATCTGGTGCATGGCGCGCAGTGGCACCAGCGCTGCCAGGGCGCTGCCCAGGTGCGGAGTGGCCAGGGTCACCACGGTGTCGATCCGGTCACCCAGGCCATCGATCTCGACCAGGTGACGGGCCAGCAGGCCACCCAGGCTGTGGCCCACGATATCGACCTTGGCGGCCCCGGTTTCCTCGAGCACGGCGGCAATCTCCCCGGCCACCTGGCGGGCCTGCCGTGACAGCTCCAACCCGTAGCGAGGCGGGCGCAAGACCACTACGGGAACACCCAGCGCCCGGGCCAGACGAACCCGTAACGGCCACAGGGTGATCGGGTTCTCCAGGAATCCCGGCAACAATACCAGCGGCCGTCGCTTCCCGGTGACGCGCTCCAGCCGGCGCCGGCCGACCCAGCGGAACACCATGGTGGCAGCCACCCAGGTGGCGGCCAGCCATTCGCCCAACAGTACCAACACCGTGCCCACCAGCCGGCTGGTGGGGGTATCGTGGGGACCGCGACTGCCCCCGGCGGGAAACACCAGCCAGGCCAGCAGGAAGCTCGTTCCCACCACCAGGCCCGCACCCCACAGGGGCGAGAGTATGACCAACCAGAGCCAGTTCATCGCCAAGCGGCAATTTAGCACCGGCGCCGCGGGCTTGGCAACTTCACAGCGAAATTCTCAGAAGGCCTTTACCAGGTTGGCGCTCACCCCGTGGTCGAAACCGCCATGGAAGGCAAACCCCACCGCGTAGTAGACGTTGAACTGCAACCAGTCCAGCACCAGGGCATGGTAGCCCAGGCCGAAGCTGTCGGCCAACCGCACCGTCCGATCCCCGTTGCTGCGATCCCGTTCGGCGAAGACCGCCAGGTCGTGAAACACGCTCACCTTGAACAGGTCACGGGCCAGCGAGAGGCGGAACTCCAGGGTCACCTTGCCCACCTCGGTGACGAACCAGTGGTCACCGAAAACTCCGCGCAGGTAGCGCCCCCCCACCGGTTCCTCGTCATCGAAGAGGTAGTCTCCCCACACCCAGGCACCCTGGCCGGCCAGCAGCAGGTCGTGCCAGCCGAAGGTAAACACCTTCTGGTACCAGGCCCGCCCGGTGCCGCATTTCTTGCCCCGGTCCTGCCAGTAGTGGCGTACTTCCAGCTTCAGCTCGTGCTTCCGGTCGCGGCGCATGTCATGGGGATTGAAGGCCAGGTCGAGTTGCCCCACCACGAACGGCCGGAACTGGCGCCCGTCGTCGACGGTCGTCTGGGGATTGGCCACCTGCTCGATGCCGAAGATGAAGCGTTCCGACACCCCGCCGCCCAGCGACAACGACAGGCCCGGGGCCAGTTCGTATCCCAGGTCCAGCGAGGCGTCCAGCCGGGCGCTGTAGTACAGGTCCACTTCCATGTCGGCCCGCTGGGTGGTGATGGTCTCTGCGAACAACCACAGGTAGGGTCGCAGGCCCACCCCGAACAGGGGCGGTGTGAACCAGCGGGCCTCCAGGCGGGCCCGGGACAACGACAGGAAGGTGTCACCACCCTGCAGGTGCTCGCGGAACTTCATGCCGGCCTTGCCTCCCACCTGCCAGCGATCGTCCGCCAGCAGCAGCCCCACGTCGCGAAAGCCGACACCCAGGGCCAGGCCGTCGGGGAAGTCGTAGTCCAGGTCCAGGTCGAGCCCCGTCCCCCAACCGCGCCGGCCCAGGTTGATGATCAGCTGGTAACGCCCCGGCGGCGGCAGCAAGCCGTCCGCCCCGCTGCCGGTCAGATCGATCTGGGGACCATGGTGCCGGACATCGCGGCACTTGACCAGCCGGTAGGTGGCCGGGGTCACGCCGTAGCGGCGACTCAGCCTCTTGAGCTGGCGTACCAGGTGGGGCTTGTTGAAAACGTGCCGGGGCAGGGAGATGCCCAGCTTCATGCGCAGGGTCTTGTAGGTACCGGCCCCCAGGAAGATGATCTTGTCCAGGCGTCCCTCGTCCACCTCCACCACGATGCGCCCCTCCTCGGCGCGGGCCCGCACCAGGGCCAGCAGGTAGCCCGAGCGTACCAGGAAGGTCTTGATCTGCCGGGCCACCAGCCGGGCCGTCCCGGCGTCGGCCCGGGCCTGCTGGGGAAGGTCGAGAATGGCCCGGTAGACGTCGTCGATGATGACGCTGTTGCCGCGGATGACCACCTGCGACGGCGACAGGGCCTGAGCCGGAAGCGGCCGGGCCAGGAGCGTCAACGCCAGCAGCAATCCCGGCCAGCGCCAGTCGGTGAGCCGGGAAACCGCCCGCGTTACCGTTCCCGCCAAGGCCTGCCCCTGTCGCCGTCTAGAGGATGTCGAAGGTGAAGCGCAGCATCACCCGCTGCTCGAACTGCAGGTTGTCGCTGAGCTGCTTGTCGTAGTCGAGGCGCACCACGTAGGCCAGGGAAGCAAAGGAGACGATGCGGAAGCTGCTGGTGTTTTTCCAGTTCACCGCCGGGGTGCGACTGCCAGTGGTGACCCAGAAGGGGATCAGCGTCTCCAACTCGGTGTCGATCATGAGCCAGCGGGAGATGCGTGCCGAACCGATCAGGGTCGACTCCAGCCCCAGCAACTTGCTGGAAGATACCCGCTGGAAGCAATTGGCCTCCAGGCAAGTGTCGCTGTCGTCACCCTCGCGGTAGGAACGGGGCCGCAGCAAGGAACGCACGAAGTACTGCCGGCCGCCGAACCCCAGCCGCAGGTGAATATCCAACACCTGCCAGGGTACCAGGTCGAAAGACACCCCGGCCCCTTCCTTGAGTTCCAGAGGATCGAAGGAATCGGCCAGGCGCAGTTCCCAGGTGGAATCGGCCGCCGGGGGAATGCGTCTTTCCACCTCGTCACCGTCGGCATCGAGGATGACGATGTCCTTTTCCATTTCCGGCAGGGTGCGCTCGAACGTCTGCCAGCCCGGAAACAGGTTGGTATCCAGGCCGAAACGCACGTAGGGCCCCAGCCAGGACAGCAGCCGGTAGGTGTAGATGGCGTCGAGGTTGACCTCGTCGTTGGTCTTCTGCCGCCAGTCCAGGAAGTTCTGGCCGGGCTGCACCGTCTGGCCCTCGTCCACCTGCAGGCGGGCATAGATGGAGTGATCGGGGTTCAAGTAGCGTACCGACCAGTCCACGTAGGCATTGACGGTGATGGTGTTGCCGAACTGGCGCCCTACCACGTTGTCGGCCCGGTTCCAGGAAAGATCGCCGCCCATCACCAGGCCCAGGCGCCAGTTGCGGATCTCGGTCTTGCCCTCCCCGCGATCGATCACGCCTCCACCCAGGAAACTGCCATCCTCTTCATCGATGACCAGCACGAAGTTGATCAACTCGCCGGGCAACAACCTGACGGTGAGGAAGTCGGTGCGGGCCCGTACCGTCTCGCCGGCCTTGACCAGCATGTAGCGGCCGGGCTTGAGCAGCCAGGTGCGCAGGGTCTCGCCGCGGGACTCGTCGGCCCCCAGTCCCAGGCCATAGTCCTCGCCGTCGGGAAGGGTGAACAACTCGTAGTAGCCGCGAAACTGCATGCCGTGCCGGTCCACCACCCGGACCAGCAGGCCCGCCCAGTCCGGTTGCACCAGCACGCAATGACCCTCGAACACCTCCACCGGGTGGGCGATCATCTGCGACTCGACCCCGGAACCCACCAGCACCTGGTAGCGACCGGGGGGCAGGAAGGTCTTCCTGCCCATGGGGGTGCGTGCCTTGACCTCGCCCCGCTCGTTCACCACCACGTAGGGAGGCTCGGCGGCCGGATCGGTCATGGCGGGGACGAAGACGGCGCCCCGGTTGACGGGGATCAAATCGGCGTCCATCTCCATCTGCACCCGGGGCGGCGGCAGTTGCCAGCCCGGCAGGTCATCACAGGAACGGGAACGGTCGGGTTCCTGGCCCCAGGCCATCCCGGCCAGCAGCAGCATGCCGGCCAGCGGCAGGTTCACGCGGCGGGTCGTCACGACCGCCTTCCTTCCTCCCCCGCCTTCCCCAGCACCCCGGCCAGTTGCTTGACCACCAGTTGCATCTGCTCCTCCAGCAGTTCACTCAGGGCCTTGACCACGTATACCGGGGCCTTGTTGTAGACCCTCTTCTTGACGTCGATACCCCGAGACCAGATCACCCGCTCGGAACGATAGCGGGTCAGGTGCAGGTTCAAGGCCAGGTGGGCGTACCACTCGTCGCCGCTATCCAGTTCCTCGATGGCCAGGATCTCACCGCTGAGTTCGTAATCCGGGGCCTCGTCGGGGAAATCACTGCCCACCCGATCGAATACCCGGCTGTGGCGCAGGTGGCGGACGACCAGGTCGGTGATCATCTTCTGGGGCTTGGTGGCCCACTTCATGAAGTTGTAGTACTGGAACTCGTAGGGAGAGTGGCGATAGACGATGCGCTCGGTGTCGTAGGCGGGACCTATGTCGAAGGGCCTGACCCGCAACGTCCCGCTGCGCCGGGCGGGAGGCTGTCCCGGCAACAAGCTGTAGGCCATGGTGAAGTAGTGGTTCTCCGGCACCGGGCTGCAGGCGCCTCCCAGCAGCAGCAGCACGAGTGCCAGGGTGTACGGCGGCAGGCCGCCCCGCCGGCTCGTCACCCGCTTGCAGGAGATTTCTTTCACGGTAGAACCCTTTCCCG
>QMME01000313.1 GCA_003647095.1 Deltaproteobacteria bacterium | reverse complement strand
GAGGCCGGTGCCGAGCTGGCCAGGGTATTCCGCCGCAACCAGGTGGACATCCTGGTGCACCTGGCCTTCATCTCGCACCCCGTCCATGACACCGAGTATGCCCACGAGCTGCAGGTCATCGGCACCTTGCACCTGCTCAATGCCGCCTCGGCCGCCCGCCTCGGAAAGGTGGTGTTGCTGGGCGACAGCAAGTCCTACGGGGCCCGCCCGGATAACCCCAACTTTCTCGACGAGCAACAGCCCCTGCGGGGCGTGCCCCACAGCCCCCTGGTGGCAGACCTGGTGGAAGTGGAGCAACAGTTCGAACGTTTCGCCACGCGCCACCCCGACACCGTGTGCACGGTGCTGCGCATGGGCAACATCCTCAGCCACGAGGTGGACGGCTTCATCCCCCGGCTGTTGCGGAGTGCGCTGGTACCCACGGTGCTGGGCTACGATCCGCTGATGCAGTTTCTCCACCACGAAGACGCCTTCCAGGCCATTCGCCTGGCGGTTGAGGGTGACTTTCCCGGTGCCTTCAACATCACCAGCGACGGCCTGCTGGCACTGTCCACCGCCATCCGCCTGGGTGGACGCCTGACCCTGCCCCTGCCCTACTGCCTGTGGCAAAGGGCCGGCAGCGTCATGTGGGCCTTTCAGACCCTGGAGGTCCCTCCCAGCCTGGTCGACTACCTGCGCTTCCAGTTCGTAGCCGACGGCCAGCGGGCGCAACAGCTCATGGGCTTTCGCCCCACCATGAACAGCAAGCAGACCCTGGCCGATTTCTACCGTTCATCCGGCCCGGCCGCCGAGGCGAGCTGGGCGACAACTGGCTAGAAAGGGGACTACCATGAGCCGTTCGGTGCTCGGCCGTGATCCCTTCACGCGACCTGCCGGCCAAGTCGACGAACCGCCTGCCCGGCCGCGGCCCGCCCGCCCTGCCACAGCGGCCTCCAGGAAAAACGCAGCCCCTGCCGGCACCACCAAGCCCGGCCGCAAGCGCAAGCGCCGGCGCCGGCGACCAACCGGCGACAACAAGCCGGCCACCAGCCAGGCGTCATCGTCCGCCTTGGAGCCGCAGCCGGCTGCAGCACCTCCACCACCTCCGCCAGCCCCCGAGCCGGTGCCGGATCTGGACCGCGTGGAACTCCTCGAGGCGGAGCCGGCCGGCCGGGGGGCCTTCGAAAACACCTGGTACAAGTCCACCAGGCTGTTGCGCCCCACCTTCTACGGGCGCTGGCTGGGACGCTGGCACCTGCGCTGGCATGCCGACGAAGTCGATCCCTTCGGGTTCGATCCCTTGTTCACAAGGCGGCTGCAACCGCTGTTCGACTTCCTCTTCGAGCGTTACTGGCGGGTGGAGGTCACGGGGCTGGAACACGTCCCCGGTCGGGGACGGGTGATGCTCGTGGCCAACCACTCGGGCACCCTGCCCTGGGACGGAATCACGCTGCGGCTGGCCGTTGAAAAGCAACATCCCTCCCACCGCAGCACCCGCTTCCTGGTGGAAGACTTCCTGTTCCACTTCCCCTTCCTGGGCACCTGGCTCAACCGCATCGGCGGCGTGCGGGCCTGCCAGGACAACGCCCGGCGGCTGCTGGAGAGGGAGCAGGCGCTGGTGGTGTTTCCCGAGGGAGCGAAGGGCATGGGCAAACTCTACAAGGACCGCTACCGGCTGCAGCGCTTCGGCCGCGGCGGCTTCGTCAAGCTGGCCATGCGTACCGGCACGCCCATCGTGCCGGTGGCCGTGGTGGGGGCCGAGGAGACTCACCCGCTGCTGGCCCGCAGCGATTGGCTGGCCCGTCCCCTGGGACTGCCTTACTTGCCGATTACGCCCACCTTCCCCTGGCTGGGGCCACTGGGGCTGCTGCCCCTGCCCTCGCGCTGGAAGATCGTCTTCGCACCCGCCCTGCCGGTGGAACGCGACCCGGCCGGCGCGGAAAAACCCGAGCAGGTCATGAAGTTGACCGAGCGGGTGCGCGACACCATCCAGGAGATGCTGGACGTGGAAATCAGCGCTCGCGAGGCCTAACCCACCACCTTGTTTCGTCCACTACGCTTGGCCTGGTAGAGGTTGCCATCCGCCTGGCGAATCAGATCCACGGCATCGCTGGCCTGGTCCTCGATGGTGGCCACTCCAACCGAGATGGTCAGGGAGATCTCCGTACCCTCGAACGAAAAATCGCTGGCCTCCACCAGGCGCCTGATCTTCTCGGCCATGACCACGGCATTGGGACGGTCGATTTCGGGCAGGATGATGGCAAACTCCTCGCCGCCGTAGCGTGCCAGGAAATCCTCGCGCCTGATGTTCTCCATGACCACTGCCGCCAGCCGTTTCAGCACGTGGTCACCGGCCAGGTGGCCGTAGGTGTCGTTGATCTGCTTGAAGTGATCGATGTCGAAAATCAGCAGCGACAGCTGGCGATCGTAGCGCGAGGCCCGGGACATCTCCCGTTCCAGGTTCTCCATGAAGTAGCGCTTGTTGTAGACGTTGGTCAGGCCGTCGACGGTGGTCAGGCGGTAGATTTCCTCGTGGTAGGAGTTCTCGATGTTGGAGCCGGAGAGGAACTTGAAGATGGTCCGGCCGATCTTGATGAGATCCCCATCCCTCAGCTGGCTTTCTTCGATGAGATCGTCGTTGACGTAGGTTCCGTTGGTGCTGCCCAGGTCGCGGATGATCACCGCCTTGCCGGAGTTGACCAGCTTGGCGTGGGAACGGGATACCGATTCCTGGTCGACCTGGATGTCGGCCTTGGAGGAACGGCCGATGATCAAGCTGGGCTTCTCCAGGTTGTACTTGCGCCCCAGGTCCAGACCGTAGATCACCACCAGGCAGGCGGCCTGCGCCACCGGTCGCTCGGTGATCTTGGAAATAACCGTTACGACGGTTTTTTTCTTTGCTTCGCTCGAGTCATCCATGGTCGAACCCGGGTATCTATATCAAAGCCTGCCCGGACAGGCAAGTAGACACAACAACAAAGAAAAAGCCCCCGTCCACTTGAGGGACGGGGGCTTTGTTGTTGCACGTGCAGGTAGAGACGGGCCGTCAGGGCACTTCGTAGAAGCTGAAGGAGTCGACCAGTTCCACCAGTCGGCCCATGTTGTCCTCGTCGAAGTGCAACAAGCCCTGGTAGTCGAGCCCGTCACGCAGCTTGATGCTGATGAAAGAAGCAGACCCGGCCCGGTCGCCGGCCGCCGGGGCCGCCGGCAGGGTGAAGGTCTCGTCGCCGAACACGCCCACCACGTTCCAGTTGGCTCCGTCTTCACCATCGAAGATGACCTGGTTGTAGGTGGTTCCGGCGGGAACACCCGAGACGGTCAGGCTGCGGGCGCCGGCGTCGTAAGTGACCGAGGTGGGCGGCAGCAGGAAGCCATCCAGGGTGTGGGTGCCGGTGAACTCGGCCACGGGGATGACCAGCCCGGCCAGGGCGAAGGGCTGGTCGCCGCCGCCGGCCAGGGCGGAGATATTCAGGGCCATGGCCACCACGACCCGCTGTACCTGGCTTTCCGGTATGCGACCGGCCACGTCGGCGCAGTTGATGGTAATGGGGCTGATCTGGCCGTCGGGGGTGTCTTCCTTGGTCTCGGCGTCAAGGCCGGCCGAGATGCCCAGCGGGATCAGGCCCACGTCCTTGGCGATGACCCCGGCCAGGATGATGACCCCGTCGTACCAGTAGCCGCCGGCGGGGTTGGCAGGCAGGGCGCCGACGTTGAAGGTCATGGTCTGGTCCATCTTGACCTTCAGGGTCATGTCGTGCGCCGGGAAGTTGTCGTAGTCCGGCACCAGGTCGGTGGTCTCGTCGTTGCCGTTGATGTCGTTGACGTCCACTATCATGTCGATGGGGTCGACAGTGATGTTGGGCTCGATGGCGGTGTAGAAGTTGGCGAACATGGGCAGCAGCGCCACCAGGATGGGGCCGATGTCGATGTCGTCGCCGCCGCCGGTGATTACCGGGCCGAGGATCTCGATCAGCTCGGAAAGATCCAGCTTGCCGCCCAACCCCCAGGCCGCCCGCTTGCCGGGAATGCCGGTGGGGGTGAAGTTCTCCTTGAAGCACTGGGCGTTGAGGCACAACACCAGCCCGGCCGGCAGGGGAACGATCTGTTTGCCGCCGATGTCGATCTCGGTGTTGATCATTCCGCCGATGAGCAGGTCGAAGTTCAGGTTGACCAGGTTGCCGGGAATGCTCAACCCGCCCAGCCCGAAGCTGACGTCGCAGGCCTTGCCCGGCTCGCAGGGGATGCGGCTGAAGTCGAACTTGCCCTTGATGCCGCCGGCCACCTGCTTGGGGGGATTGCTGGAGAAGTCGAACTGGTAGAGCTTGCCCAGGTGGGCGATGACGTCGTTCACTCCGACACCGCGCATGGTCAGGTAGTGGTACTGGGGATGCCAGATGGTGACGTCGGCGGCCGTGGCGGAGAGATCCGCCGTCAGGTTGGCCACGCCGTTGGCATCGGTCTGCACGCTTTCACCGCCGGCTTCCACGGTGGCACCCTCGATGGGGGTCTGCTCCAACTCGCTGAGAACCACCACCCGGCTGCCCTGGGTCACGCCGCCGTAGTTGCGCACCGTGGCCGTACAGGAGACGGAACAGCCGCCGGCCACGGTGGCGGTAATGGTGGCCGAACCGGTGCTGGCGCCGCCGGAGACCAGTCCGTCGACATCGACGGCAGCGATGGTCTGGTCATCGGAGGCCCACTCGAAGGTCACGCCGGGAGCCAGGGCGCCCGAGGCGAAGTAGGCCGAGGCAGCCAGCTGAACGGCGGTACCCTGCTGGGTCACCGTCGCGGCGGGAACGATCTGGCAGGAGTCGATGTCGTCACAGCTGGGAATGGTGACGCAGTCGCCGTTGTAGCAGACCATGCCCGGGCTGCAGTTGGTGTCCTTGAGGCAGTGATCGAAATCGCAAACGCCGTTCGAACACTTGAGATCGCCGGCGAAGGGCATATCCAGCGCCTGGCAGAAAGCGTCACCGTCGCACTCGGGCTGACAGGTGTTGGTGAAGACGTCGCAGGACAGTCCCGAGCAGCAGGCGGTGGCGTCCTTGGAGCAGTCCTCGCCCTGGGCGAACCCCAGCGCCTCGCAGGTGCCGTTGTCGCAGCTCACCTGGCCGGGACACACGGAGTCGTCGCAGTCGGAGGTGGCGCAGCACTCCACGCACATCTGCCCCGCGGCACACTTCATCTCCTGCCCGCTGGGGCACTGGCACACGCCGGCGTTGCAGGTGCCATCGCCGCAGTCGGTGTCGCTGCAGCACTCGGCACAGGAGCCGTCTTCGCACAGGT
>QMME01000312.1 GCA_003647095.1 Deltaproteobacteria bacterium | reverse complement strand
CTCGGGGCCGCACTCTCGTGCTCACTGCGCTCCGCGCGAGAGCACACCCCCTCGCCGCCTGCATCATGGGTGATGTGGGTGTTTCCGGTCGGCCGTAACGTGTATCGGGAATCCCTGAGCCCCTCTCCACATTGGAGAGGGGCAGCCGGTGAAGCCGAGAACCACGCGGGGGTGAGGTCTGCACGGGTGTTTCGGGCCGTGCCGGGGTGTGAGCCGCGGGGGCATCTTGTGCGGCTCGGGCAATCTGGTAAACTCTTCCGGGGCGGCGAGCGGAGCGCTGGTATTGGCTAGTGAATTCGGAAAATACAAGCTGTTACGCCGGCTGGCGGTCGGCGGCATGGCCGAGGTGTTCCTGGCCGAGGTGCGCGGCGCGGGCGGCTTTCGCAAGTTCGTGGCCATCAAGCGCATCCTGCCCCATCTGAGCAGCGAGAAAGAGTTCATCTCCATGTTCTTCGACGAGGCCCGGCTCATGGCCCGTTTCGCCCACCCCAACATCGTGCAGATCTACGACCTGGGCCGGGTGGGCAAGTCGTACTTCCTGGCCATGGAATTCGTCAAGGGACTGACCATGTTCCGGGTGGTCAACCGCTGCGCCAAGCTCGGGCAGCGCATTCCCCTGGACATTGCCTGCCGCATCGTCTCCGACACCTGCAGCGCCCTCGACTACGCGCACAACTTCACCGGCCCCGACGGCAGGCCGCTGGAGATCGTGCACCGGGATGTCAGCGCCCAGAACGTCATGCTCAGCACCGACGGGGTGGTGAAGGTGCTCGACTTCGGGGTGGCCAAGGCGGTGGGCAATCTCTCCCGCACTCGCCCCTCCTGGCTCAAGGGCAAGGCCCTGTACATGTCGCCGGAGCAGATAGAGATGCACCCCATCGACCGGCGCTCGGATATCTTCTCCCTGGGAACCCTGCTCTACATCATGACCACCATGCACCGGCCATTCCGCGGCGAGAGCGAGTACCAGGTGATGATGTCCATCGTCAACCAGCCGGCCCCCAATCCCCGGGAGTACAATCCCGACCTGCCCGACGAGATCGTGCACATCATCTGCCGGGCGCTGGAGAAAGATCCCAACACCCGCTACCAGACGGCCGGACAGATGCGCGAGGAAATGGAGCATTACCTGTTCGAACGCCGCCGCCGGGTGGAGGCCGGCGAGTTGGCGGAATTCCTTGACTCCTTGTTGCCGGCCCGCAGGAAAAAGACGTCGAGTATACGCCGGGTGCCCACCCGGCCTATACCGGCACCGGCACCGGGTGTTCCCGCCGTGGACCTGGGCGGCATGGAGATGGAGGAGGTGTCAGCCGATCAGCCCATCCTGCTTATGCCCAAGACCAGGGCCGAGCCCATCGTGCTGGACAAGCCCAAGACTCCCATCCGCGAGGTGCCGGTCGCCCAGGCGCCACCGGCAGCGAGCGCCACGCCCACCCCGCCCCGCCAGGGCGTGATCCTGGCCCGGGTGGCAACCGTCAGCCCCGCCCCGGCCGCGGCTCCGGCCGGGGAGATGGTACCGGCGGGCGAGCAACCCTTCTCGGCGCTGGCGCGCCCCTCGCGCTCACCGCTGCTGATTGGCCTCTTTGCCGTACTGGCGGTGGTCGCAGTGGTGGTCGGGGTGTGGTTGGGCCTGGGTGGCGGGGAAGCCGATACCCGGCCCACCGACGGTGGTGGCGCGGCCCCGGCGACAACGCAGGCAGCCGATGCCGGGGCGACGGTGGCAACGGGAGCGCGGGCCACCCCCGCCTCCCCGGCGGCAGAAAGGGAAAGCATAGGAGCCGACAAGGGCAGCGCCGTGTCGCGGACACGGCCGAGACGGAGGCGGGGCCGACGGAAGCGCCGGCCCCGCACCGGTACGGCAAGAGACTGGAGCCGGGCGGAACCGGAGATCGAAATCGAGGACGAAGCGCCGGCGCGCAGAGATCCCCTCCCGGCCACGGCCGGGATCACACCGGCCCCGGACGCCGGCGTGGAGCACGGTGGCCGGGAATCCGCCCGGCAGCCGGCGGCCGCCCCGGTGGTGGATGCCGGTGTGTCTCGACCGCCCCCGGCGCCGGTCGCCCCGGTGGCCGGGAAATCCAGTATACCGCCGGCGACGGAGACCGGCGTCGGGAAGATTGCCGCCGCTGGCAGCGGGCCGGGAGCCAGCAGCCGGGTGAAGCCGCCACCGCTGGAGGAAGTCCCACCACCTCCACCGCCGGTGGAGAAAAAGCCGGTCTTCCAGTCGTCGGCCCGGGTCAAGGCGCGCCGGCTGTCCGGACGGGAACCCGAGTATCCGCGCATCGCCCGCCAGGCGCGCTTGCAGGCGACCCTGGTGGTGAAGATCTTCATTTCTCCCCAGGGTCGGGTCGAGCGCATGCGCTTCCTCAAGACCCACGAGGCTTTCGAGCGGGCGGTCAGAAAGGCCGTGTCCACCTGGCGCTTTTCGCCCTATCTGGTCGGCGGCCGGCCGGTGGCCACCTACACGGTCTACAAGTTCGTATTCAAGTTGGATTGAAACGACCATGGGTGCCCTTGCCTGCCTGGCCTTGCTGCCGATCCTGCCGGTTATCACCCCGGCGGCACGGTGGCCCGCCGAGAACCAGGCCGGGGGCGCCCCTCCCGCGGTGGTGCTGGTTTTGTCGCTGCCGCGACAGGGACCGCCGGAACTGCGGCTTCCCGGGGCCAGCCAGGTGGCCGACACCATCCTGTTGCAGTTTCCCTCCGGCCAGGTGTCCACCGTGGTGGAGCAGCCCGTGGGCCTGGCCGACGGCGAGGAATTCGCGGCCACCGTCAGGAAACGCTCCCGGCAGTTGCAGGCCGGCATGGCCCTGTGGTTCACCGTCGCCTCCCCCGCGCCGGATTGCGCCGCTCCCCGTCGCCTGCGGCTGAGCCTGCTGGACGTGGCCAGCGGCGAGGTCTCGGAACGCTTGCTCTGTCCGGCCGGGGCCGGGGCCGCGGACATCGCCCAGGCGGTGGCCCTGGCAGCGGCGGGTGCACTGCGCCGGCTGATTGTCACCGGGAGGCGGGACGCGGGGAAGGGCGGCCTGGAACGACTGCTGCCGCGACGAGATTCGCGGACAGCGCGGGCGCGAAGCCGGTGCCCTCCCTGCCCGCGGCGGCAGTGCCCTCCCCGGCAGGCCGCCCACGACACCTCCTGTCCACCCTGCCCGGCCCCCGTCCTGCCGGTGCAGAAGCCGGGACGATTCCGCCTGGCCGCGGGGTTCGTGGCCACCTCCCATCCCCGGCCCTCGGCAGCCGGCTACGGGGTGGGGGTGGAGTTTTCCCTGCGCCTGCTCAACTGGCTCGAGGTGGGCCTGGACGTGGCGGCCACCGCGAGCCGGCGGTTAGATGCCGTGGAGGTGCGAGCGCTTTACCAGGACTGGCCGTTGGCCTTGTGGTTGAGAGGTTGTTTCGGCTCCGGCCGCATCGAGGGCCTGGTCGATGCCGGCGTGACGATCGACCTGGTCAACCTGGACGCCCTGCTGGAGCGGTTTTCGGAAAGCATCACCGTGAGCCGGATCGATCCGGCCCTGCGCCTGCGGGCCGGGATGCGCTGGTGGATGACACGGCGCGTCGGGCTGGAGTTGCTGGCCGGCACTTCCGTGTACCTGAGAACTCAGAGAATAACCTATCTTTACCTGGGGTTGCCCGTCGAGGTGCTGAACATGGAGCGTCTTTCCTTCGACGGCTCGCTGGCGCTGGTGGTGGCCTTCGAATAGTTTCCCACCACTATTTTCTCCCGGCATAGAAGGATCTGGCCACAGGGGGGAACACATGCGCTAGAATGCCGGCCGTGGCTGCCGATAGCAGAATTCCCGCAGTGGATGAGCGGCTCATCCAGCGTTGCCGGCAGGGAGAACAGGATGCCCGGCGTGAGCTATTCCAGCACACCAGCGACGATGTCAGGCGCATCCTGTTTCGCCTGGCCGGACCGGTGGCGGACTTCGAGGATCTCGTCCAGCAGGTCTACCTGGCGGTATTTGCTTCCATCGACGGTTTCCGCGGCGAATCCAGCTTCTCCACCTGGCTGTTTTCCGTCTGCCTGCACGTGGTGCGCAAGCGCTCCCGTTCCCGGGGACGCTGGCTGCGCCTGCGGGCTCGGCTGGCGGCGAATCCCCCGGCGCCGGCGGCGGATGCCCGGGCCGAGGTGGACCAGGCCGAGCGGGCCCGGCGGGTGTGGCATACACTGGACAGCCTCTCCGTCCGCCAGCGCGAGGTGCTGGTGATGTACGAGATGGAAGGAATGACAGGTCCCCAAATCGCCGAGATCCTGGGTATTCCCCAGGCCACGGTGTGGACGCGGTTGCATCATGCCCGGCGTGCCTTCAGGAGGAGATTCAGGTGGGAGTGAAGAAGACAACTGCTTGCCCCCCGGAGATGGTCCTGGAAGGTTTCCACGACGAGCGCCTGGACGACGAGCGGCGGCGGCAGGTGGGCGGGCACCTCGAGGACTGTGACAGCTGCAGCCGGAAGCTCGACGCGCTGTCCCGGGTGAGTGAACTGCTGCGCCAGGCAGCCAGTATGCCGGCCCCGGAAATCGACATGTCCCGGGTGGCCCGGCGGCTGTTTGCCGGACGGCGGAGGGATCGGCGCTGGCTACGTCCCCTGCTGGCGGCCGGCCTGGCCGCGGTGTTGCTGGCGGCCCTGGTACTGTGGCCCCGGAACCGGCCGTCCTTGCCCTCGCCGGCAGTGACCCTCTCTCCGGTGCCGGCGGCGACACCGGGCCTGTCGGAGCCGGTGCTGGTGGAGAAGATGTCCGGGCAGGTGCAGGGACCGGACTGGCAGGAGCAACGCCTGGTGGTTCCTCTCGCCCGGCAGGTGGAGCTCGAAGACGGGGCGCTGCTGTCGGTGTGGCTGAACCGGCGCTGCCAGGTCGTGCTTCGGGGGCCGGCCACGGCCAGCTTCCTGGTCGGCGACAACAGCACCCTGGTGGAACTGGCCAGGGGCCGGTTGCTGGCCCGCTTGCGGGGACCGCTGGCAGTTCCCTTCGTGGTGGCCACTCCTGCCGGCCGGGTACGGGCCACGGGAACCTCCTTCTCGGTGGAGAGCATGGACCGCGATGTCACCCGGGTGGAGATGGGGACGGGAAGCGTCTCCCTGGAACCGGCCCGGGCAGCGGCCGTGCCGCTGCGAGCGCCCGGCTGCGCCCGGATGAGTCGGCAGGGGCAGGCGGCTTGCGCCTGTACCGGCCTGGTAGGGGAGATGCTGCGCCAGGCCGGCGGTGGAGAACAGTTTTCAGAAGGTCACCGGCCCGGATGGTTGCGGGTGGACAGCGATATTACCGG
>QMME01000311.1 GCA_003647095.1 Deltaproteobacteria bacterium | reverse complement strand
TTCCCAGATCGGCCAGCAAGATCAAGGAGAGGCAAGAAAATGGCCGCAGTCGTAGTGCAACTACGTCGAGGACCATTTTCGCAGCAGCGACGCAGAGATTGCGGCCGAGGTGGGAAATCCGGGCTCTCCGTGGCGGCTTGACAGTGCGACTGGCAGCGTGTCATAAGGGTGGCACTTTTCAACCAGCCGTCGAGGAGTGCCGTGCCGTGAAGATCAACAGGATCGATCATGTCAGCATCGCCGTGCGCGACCTGGACGCCGCCCGGCGCGTCTGGGAACCGCTGCTGGGCAAGGACCGGCCCGACGACGAGTACGTGCACCAGGGCGAGCAGATCCGGGTGGCCCGTTACCTGCTCGGGGAGGTGGGGTTCGAGTTGATGGAATCGACCAGCCCCGACGGCGAGGTGGCCAGGTTCATCGCCAGGCACGGCGAGGGGATCATGCTGGTGTCGCTCAACGTCGACGACACCCGCGCGGCCATGCAGGAACTGGAACAGCGAGGCCTGCCGCTCATCGGCGGGGCACGCCGCTTCCGCGACTGCGAGTTCGCCTTCGTCCATCCCCGGGCGGTGAACGGGGTGTTGCTGGAAGTGATCGACGACCGGGGGAGCGCTGCGGGAAAATGATGGTCGCCTGCCTGCCGAACCTGCCAGCCGCCGGAGCCTAGCGGTGCCCGGGTCGTTGCCAGATCCCCTGCTGTCGGCGGTCGGGGGCAGCGAGTGCCTGCTGGGCAACGAGGCCATCGTGCGCGGCGCCCTGGAGGCCGGGGTGGGGTTTGCCTCCGGTTACCCGGGTACCCCGTCTTCGGAGATAACCGATTCCTTCGCCCGCCTGGCCGGGCCGGCCGGCATCGTCTTCGAGTACTCGGTAAACGAGAAGATCGCCCTGGAGGTGGCCTTCGCCGCCTGCCTGGCCGGGGTGCGGGCCATCTGCTCCATGAAGCACCTGGGCCTGATGTACGCCGGCGACCCGCTGTCCACCATTCCCTACGTGGGGGTGCGGGCCGGCCTGGTCATCGTGGCGGCCGGAGATCCCTCCTGCCGCACCAGCCCCAACGAGCAGGACCAGCGCTGGCTGGGGCCCATGCTGGGGCTGCCGGTGCTCGATCCCGCCACCCCGACCCAGGCTCACCGGATGGCCCGCTTCGCCTTCGAGCTTTCCGAGACCTGCCGCTTGCCGGTGCTGTTGCGGCCCACCACCAGGGTGTGCCACACCCGCCAGGTGATCGAGCTAGGTACTCTCGAGCCGCGGCGCCAGGCCCGCTTCCAGCGCGAGCCGCAACGGCTGGTGCCCATTCCCGCCAACGCCCGGCGCCTGCGCCTGGAGCTGGACGAGCGCCTGGACCGGGCCCGCCGGCTGCTGGCCGCCCCGCCCTTCCTGGCGTCCCGGGGCTCGGGCGAGCAGGCGCTGCTGGCCTCCGGCGCCCCGGCGGCGATGTGCGCCGACCTGGTCGAGGAGCTGGGCCTGGCCGACCGCCTGCGCCTGCTGGAGCTGGGGGCGGTCTATCCCCTGGCGGAAGATCGCCTCTGCGAGTTGCTGGCCGGTGTGCGCCGCCTGCTGGTGGTGGAGGAGCTCACACCCTTCCTGGAAGACGCCCTGCAGGCCCTGGCCGGCCGACGCGGGCTCGACATCGAGATCCTCGGCAAGCACACCGGTCACCTGCCCCGGGCCTTCGAGTACCAGCCCGGGCACATCGCCTCCGCCTTGCACCGGGCCTTCGGCCTGGGGCCGCCGCCGGCGGCCACCCCGGAACCCGAGCAGCTGCCGGCCCGGCCTCCCAGCCTGTGCCCGGGCTGTCCCCACCGGGCGGCCCAGTTCGCCCTGCGGACGGTATTCGGGCCCGGCAGTCTCTACTTCAACGACATCGGCTGTTACACCCTGGGCTACGGCAAGCCCCTGCAGACGGCCGATGCCCTGCTGTGCATGGGCGCCGGCTTCACCCTGGCCGCGGGGGTGGCGGCCGTCACCGGCGAGCGCACAGTGGGCATCCTGGGGGATTCCACCTTCTTCCACTCGGGCCTGCCGGCGCTGCTGGACGCGGTCAAGCAGCAGGCCAACGTGGTGGCCGTCATTCTCGACAACCAGGTGACCGCCATGACCGGCTTCCAGGAGAGCCCGGAGGTGCACCTGGAAGACGGGCGGTTGAGACGCCGGGTATCCATCGCCGGGCTGGTGCGTGCCCTGGGAGTGGAGCAGGTGCAGGTGGTGGATCCCTACGACCTGCCGGCTTCCCGGCGGGTGCTCGATCGGGCACGCCGGGCGAGCGGGGTGAGCGTGGTGATCTTCGAGCGGCCCTGCCCGGTATTCCTGGCCCGGCAGTTGCAGCAACCCTATCGCCAGGCCACCTACCGGGTAGACCCGCAGCGCTGCCGCTCCTGCGGCCTGGAGGCCGAGGGCCTGCGTTGCGGCCGCGCGGTGGAAGAGCAATTCGAGCGCCAGCTGGTGCTGGGGCGCATCCGGCGCGGCGGCGAGGCCCGGGGGCGGCCCCCCTGCAGCCAGGCCTGCCCCCTGGGGCTGTGCATCCAGGGATACGTCGGCGATATCCTGGCCGGGCGGGCCGCGGCGGCGCTCGAGCACATGCTCGACAAGCTGGTGCTGCCGGAGACGGTGTGCCGGGTATGCGACCGCCCCTGCGAGCGCTCCTGCGTGCTCGGAGGGGCCGGTGAACCCCTGGCCGTCAACGAGCTCAAGCGCTACCTGGTCGAGCAGGCCCGGCAGCGGGGTTTTCCCGGCGGCCAGCCCGGCGAGGACTGCGGCCTGCGGGCGGCGGTGGTGGGGGCGGGTCCGGCCGGCCTGGCGGCGGCCCGGGAGCTGCGCCGCCGCGGCTGGCGGGTGACGCTGTTCGATGCCGCCGCCGAGCCCGGAGGGCTGCTGCGCTATGGCATTCCTCCCTACCGCCTGCCGCGGGAGGCCCTCGAGCGCGACATCGCCGCCATACTGTCGCTGGGAGTCGAGTTCGCCGGCGGCCGGTCTCTGGGCCGGGAGCTGTCGCTGGAGGGCCTGCTGGCTGATTTCGACGCCGTGTGCCTGGCCTGCGGGGGAGGGCACGATGCCCGGCTGGAGCTGCCGGCAGGTACCGGGGCGCCGCCGGTGATGCCGGCGCTGGAGTACCTCCGGAGGTGCAGCACCGGCGAGGAAGTTCCCCCCGCCGGGCAGGTGGTGGTGGTGGGCGGCGGCAACGCCGCCGTGGATGCCGCCCGCTCGGCCCGGCGCCGGGGCGCCCGGGTCACCATCGCCTACCGCCGGGGGCGCGAAGAGATGCCTGCCTTCGCCGAGGAGATTGCCGCGGCCGAGCAGGAGGGCGTACGGATCCTGTGCCGGCTGGCTCCGCTCGAGCTGCGTCCGGGCGGCCTGCTGGCATGCCGGACCCGCCCGGGAGAGCCCGACGCCAGCGGCCGGGCCCGGCCCGTGCCGGTGGCCGGCCAGGAGCAGCTGCTCGAGGCCGACCTGGTGCTGGCGGCGGTGGGGCAGCTGCAGGACGCCGGCGGCCTGGGCCTGGACGGCCGGGTGGAGATCCTGCCCGGCGGGCTGGTGAACATCGATCCCGCCAGCGGGCGGACTTCACGCGAGCGGGTGTTTGCCGCCGGCGACCTGGTGCCGGGGAAGCGAACCGTCACCTGGGCCATCGCCTCGGGGCGGCGGGCGGCGGCCAGCATGGACGCGGCCCTGCGGCCCGGGCACGAGCCCGGCTGGAAGGTGCCGGCACCGACTCCACCGGGCCCATCGACGACGGGGTGGCCGGTGCCCGCGGAAGTTCCCGCCCGCCAGCACGCCCCCGAGCGCCCGGCCGGGCAGCGCCGGGAAGACTTCGACGAGGTCAGCGGGGTGTTCAGCGACGAGCAGGCCCGGCGCGAGGCCGCCCGCTGCCTGCTGTGCGGCAGCTGCGGTACCTGCCGCAGCTGCATCGACCTGTTCGGTTGCCCGGCCTTCTTCAGCGACGACCGGGGCATTCACATCGATCCCGAGCTGTGCATGGGCTGCGGGGTGTGTGCCGAACTGTGCCCCAACGGTGCCATAGTGAAGGTGGCCGACGGAGGTGGCGAGCCGCCGGTGCGGCCGGGGCCGCCCGAGGGCTCGGCCCGGGAGGGGGAAGCATGAAGGTGCCGACCTTCCGCTTGCTGGTGGCCGGGGTGGGTGGACAGGGAGCGCTCACCGCCGGCCGGCTGGTGGGGGAGGCGGCCATGCTGGCCGAGTTGCCGGTGATGGTGGGGCAGCTGCACGGAATGTCCCAGCGGGGCGGGCCGGTGGAGTGCTCGGTGGTGGTGGGCGAGGTGCGCAGCGCCCACATCGGCGCCGGCACTGCCGACGTGGTGGTCGGGCTGGAGCCGATGGAGACCCGCCGGGCGCTTCCCTACATGGGCCCGCATACCCGGGTGGTGGCCAGCGGGGCGGTCATCGTTCCCTTCGAGCTGGCCATTCGCGGCGAGCTATACCCGGAGCTGGAGCAGCTGCTGGGGCCGGTGCGCCGGGCCGCGGCCGAGATGCACCTGGTCGATGCCCGCGACCTGGCCACCCGGGCGGGGCTGGTGCGCACCATGAACGTGGTGATGCTGGGGGCGCTGGCCGGCCTGGGGGCGCTGCCCTTTGCCGGCGAGTTCATCTGGCAGGCCATCGAGCGACGCATCCACCCGCGTTTCCAGGAGGTCAACCGCCGCGCCTTCGATCTGGGACGCCAGGCCGTGTGAATTTGCCGGGTTTTCCCGGCAAACGGTCCACCCAGTTGTCCACTCTTTATCCACTCCGTTATCCACTCTCCTGTCCGCGATCTCCCCCGGCTCCCCCGGGCATCTCTTGACATGCCGCGTCACAAGTGGGACAATCCTGTCCAGGCGGGCGGGTTGGAGGTGGAGTTGGGCAACCTGGAATACCTCAAGACACTGCCATCCTATGCCTGGGGCTCTCTCCGGCAGACGCTGGCAACCCTGGAAAAGAGAGAGGAATTCTCTCCCCGGCCGCCACGGCCGCTGCTGCTGGTTCCCGGGGCCTTCTGTACCGGAAGCGTCATGAATCGCCTGGGTCGGCGTCTCCAGTCGATGGGGCTGAGCGTCGGGGTGGCTCCTGATTTCCCTTATTATTTCTCGGCACTGGCCAACCTGTGTCGGCTGGAGCAGGCGGTCGGCGTGTACCGGCGCTGGCTGGAACGGCTGCGGGTCGAGCAAGGCATCGAGCGGGCGGACGTGGCCGGGCACTCGAACGGCGGCCTGATCGCCCTGCTGGAGCTGGCCACCCGGCCCGCCGAGCTGGAGGACCGGCTTCCCGGGATCGAGCGGGTGGTCAC
>QMME01000310.1 GCA_003647095.1 Deltaproteobacteria bacterium | reverse complement strand
GCGTCGCCGGAGCCACAATAGTGGCCGAGGCCGTGGCCAGTCCGGCTGGGCAAATCCAGATGGTGAGCTGAGCCCGGGGCGACAGGCTCGAACGATTTGAAAAGACGAGGGAAAACCAGGGGACAGGCCCGGAGGATTCGGAGGATTCCGCGGGGACAGGCCCGGAGGATTCCGGAGGATTCGCGTGGCTGCCGGCTGGAGCTTTTAAACACTTGCTACAGGGGATATTACCGCTGCTTGCTAGAGGGGTCGTTCCAGTGTATCGCCCCCGCTACGAGGAAAGGTACCGGTCTCGAAGCGTAGCTGCACACCCTCGCGGGCGCCGAAGATCACCAGCCGGCCCCCTTCCAGGCTCTGGGCCCGGCGTCGGCAGGCCCTGATCTTGGCATCCACGTCCTCGTCGCTCTGCATGGGGTCATGGTGGGTGACGGCCAGCTGCTTTACCTTCGCCTGCAGGGCCAGGTCTACCAGGGTGGTGGCCCGGCTGTGCCCCCAGCCCACTCGTTGCAGATACTCGGCGTCACCGTACTGTCCATCGGCTACCAGCAGGTCGGCCCCTCCGGCGAAGTCGAGGAAGCGTTGCGGTATCTGCCGGGGTAGGTCTGGACTATCCAGGGCCTGTTGCCGGTTATCCAGCAAGGTATCAAGTTCGTGGTCGGACAGGTAGACGATCTTGACGTCACCACACCGGAAGCGAAAGCCGGTGGCCCCGCCCGGGTGGTTCAGAGCCAGGCTGTCGACCTGGAAGTCCCCTACCCTGCCGCCGACGGCATCCAGGTCACGGCGCTCGACGCGGGCGCGCAGCTCCGAGAATTCCACCGGGAAATAGTCCGACTTCATCTGCCCGGTCAGCAACTCGAAGGTGCGATCGTCAGGCCCGCTGGTGTAGACGTAGAAGGTGTTGCGGGGATCGTATACCGGTGGAAAGAAGGGAAAACCCTGGATGTGGTCCCAGTGGGTGTGGCTGAAGAACAGGTGGCCGGTGACCGCATCCAGGTTGCGATCCAGCATGTCCAGGCCCAGTTCCCGCATGCCGCTGCCGCCGTCGCATACCACCAGGGTATTGTTGGTGTGCAGTTCCAGGCAGGCGGTGTTGCCGCCGAAACGACTGGTACGGAATCCCGGCGTGGGAATGGACCCGCGTGTTCCCCAAAAGCTCACGAAAATGTCCATCAGCGGCTTTCCTCGAACTCGAACACGGCGTCACCGATGGCGATCTTGTCGCCGTGACTGAGCACGGCGGCATGAACCCGTACACCGTTGAGAAGGGTACCGTTGCGGCTACGCTGGTCCTCGATGCGGTAACCGGCTCTCACTTGACGAATGACCACGTGACGGCGAGACACCTCCAGGGAATCGACCTTGATGTCGGCCTGTTCACCACGGCCCACTATGACTTCCTGCTCGCCCACCAGGAAAGTTCTGCCCATTCCCGGCCCCTGTACCTGTCGCAACACCGCGGGCCGGGCGCTCTTGCCGCTGCGCGCCACCATGAATTGCCTGGTGGGAGATCCCCTGGTCTCGTCGTCCCAGTCGTTGCCCATGTCCATCACTCCTGTGCTTGCGCCCGTTGCTCCCCTGCGGACAACAGGCCATACAGCGTGCCGAACACGATGTAGCCGCTGACCAGCGCAAACAGGTACTCCGGAAACACCATTAGTATGCCACACAGGTACACGGCAACCACATTGGCCATCTGGAATATGTTGACCGCCCTATGTCTCCGCGGCACCACTTTGGGTACCGGCAGTGAAGAGAGCATGCCGACGCCCAGCAGCACCAGCAAACCCACTCCGTAGGGCAACCAACTTTCCGGTAACTGGTACTTGAACCAGATGGCCAAGGCAGTACCGGAAATGGCTCCTCCCGAGGTGGTGGGCACGCCGGAAAAGAATCGCTCACCAGCAGGATGCTCGGCCAGGTTGTAACGAGCCAGGCGTACCGCCGCGGCTACAGTATAGAAGCCGCAACCCAGGGCCGCCAGTACACCGCTGGGGGAACCTGCCGTCAGGCCGCCCTGCCGTGTGGCCAGGGCGAAGACCAGTACCGCCGGTGCCACTCCGAAGGAGATCAGGTCCGACATGGAATCGAGCTGTGCTCCCAGAGGAGAACTGGCTTGCAACAACCTGGCCACGCTACCGTCCAGCTTGTCTGCCAGTACGCACCACAGTATGGTCCAGGTTGCCCAGTAGTAAAGGCCGTTGAGCGTGAGCGCCACGGAGGCCAGCCCCAGCATCATGCTCAAGCAGGTAACGGTGCAAGGCACCAGGGCGCGGCGGCTGCTCATGCAGTGTGCTCTCCCAGCCAGGACAGGAGATCTTCCAGGGGGCGCTGGCGCTCGTTCTCGTTGAACACCTCGTGCAGGAAACCGTCATAGACTTGGATCTGCTTGTCAACGCCGCCATAGGCATCGAAGAATGCCTGGGTGGTCTGGAGCGATGACAGCCGGTCGTCGCCGGCCTGTAGCACCAGCAGGGGGCCGGCAAGGCTGCCGGCTTGCTTCCGGGCCTCCTGCTGAGCCTGGATGACCTCGGTGAACCAGCGGGCGGTGGCGATATCGCTTACCAGGGGATCGTTGCGGTATTCCTCTACCACCTGCCGGTCATGACTAAGCACCGTAGGATCGAGGCCGGTCTTCATGGCCAGGGTGGGCCAGAGCGAGGAAAGCGCCCTGCCGGCCAGTGCCTTGATGGCCGGCACCTTGATGGCGAATCCCAGGAACGGCGAACTCAGCACCAGCCCGACAAATTCTCCTCCGTGACGCTGCCGGTAGCGAGCCGCGATCAGCCCTCCCATGGAGTGTCCGAGCAACCAGTGCGGGCGTGGGCACTCATCGCCCAGTTGCTCGATGAAGGCACGACAATCGCCCAGATAATCATCGAAGCTGTCAATGTGGGCCCGGCGACCCTCACTTCGCCCATGGCCGCGCAGATCGAACGTCGCCAGGCAGTAGCCGGCCTGGTTGAGGTCTTCGGCCAGGCGCGCATAACGACCGCTGTGCTCGGCGAAACCGTGCACCAACAGCAGCGTACCCCGCCCTCTCTCGGCTGGCCAGATCCTGGAAAACAGGCGCAGGCCGTCCCGCGCGGTGAAGAATCCTTCCCGTGCTTTCTGTGTCAATATTGCAGCCTCCTTGTTCGCATACATACAACCTCAACGGTCAAAGAGCAACCGCTCCAGCCGGACATCAGCAATGGTCACCTGCCAGATGTCTCCGTTGACTGCCAGCCGGGGCAGGGCCTCGATCAGTCTCGCCAGCCCCACCCGGCGCACCAGCAAGTCAACCAGTCTCAGGCAGGTGGAATAGTCCACGGCCATTTTCGCCGGGGAACAGTGGCCACTACACAGCCTCCGTTCCAATCGTTGCAATTGCTCGCGTCTGGCCGGCAGGGCCGTGGTGCCGGCGCCCGGCGGCATCTCCTGTCGGGCCAGCTTCTGGGCCAGGCCCTCCTCCAGCCAGCGTGGTAACGGGGCCCGGGCCCGCCGGCGTATGAACCAGTGGACCAGTTCGTGCTCCAGTGCCTGTCCGGCGTCCACCCGCCCCAGTGATCGCGGCGGTTGCAGCAACAACCCATCGTCGAGCAGCACCGCCACCACGAACCAGGGCCGGCCGCTACGCCGGTGCCATTCCGTCATGTCCCGGCAGACAGAAACGCGAATCGGCTGGGAGATGTCGATGGCAAATAACTTCTCCAGGCGCAGAACCGCCCGGCATCCCCGCACCGCCAGGCGCTGACCCAGTTCGCGGCTGGCGCTGTCGGGCAATACCATCTCCAACTGTTCACAGGCGGCGATGGTCTCTGCCGCCCGGGTTCCGCCCGATTGCATCAGCAGGAGCGCAGACAGCAGGATGGTGAATTTCTCCCTCACCACAACTTCTCCAGGCTGGTATGCGGATGGTAGTGCCGAAGTATCCGCCGGTAATCGAAACCCCGCCGGGCCATTCCCATGGCTCCATACTGGCACATGCCCACGCCGTGACCCAGTCCGCGACCACGAAAGACATACACCCGGCCCTGCCGCTCTATGGTGAACCGCGCGCTCTTGAACCTGCCCCACCCCAGCACCCGGCCCAGAAGCAGATGAAACTGCTCCCCGCTGAGGTGCAGGCGGGTCCCGCCGGTGACCAGCACCGTCCGGACCCAGCCACCGGCGCCGAGTCGTTCCACCTCTACCCGGCAGTCGCCGCTGACCGGTTTGTCCAGTTGCGGGTACTGCCTTCGCAACAAGGCACACAACCTGCCGGCATCCACCTCCAGGCGCCAGCTCAGGTGCGGTGAGTCCTGGCAGTTGGGTCCGTCGCCGTCGGGGCTCCCGCGCAGGTAGATACGATCAGCCCGCTTGCCCCAGATGTCCCGGGCAGAGGCGGTGTGCCCGGCACAGGTGGAGAAGTAGACGGTCTCGGCCGGTCGCTGCTGGTAGGTGAGCACCAGGCCGCGAACCTGGCGCAGCCCTTGCCTGGTGGCAGGCGAGCAGGCGCCGCTGCCCAGGTAATGCTGGCAATGGGTCAGATCGCAGAAATCATATCCGCTGCCGGGATGCTTACCGGCGCTGGCCAGGGCGTAGCTGCGGGCTGCCACCACCTGAGCCAGCAGGGCTTGCCGGGGAGCACCCTTCATCTCGGCGCAAGCCACTGCCTCGGCATAGTCGTCCACCGGCAGTTCGTTCACCAGGCGACAGTGGCCGCCGGTGGGAGCAATCTCCAGCAGGCCGTCGTAAGTACGCCGAGACAGGCTGCCGGTGGCAACCACGATGCCGTCTCCGCTTCGCTCCGTCCGGAGACGAAAATAGCGGCGGCAGATTTCCCGGCCCCTGCTTGCCAGGCACACCTCGTCGGAGCGGCGGCAGTCGAAAGACACCCGCTTCAGCTTGAGATCTTTTCCCGAGCCACCCTGCACCAACAACGCCGCTCCACTGACCGTGCTGCAGTCTAGGTGCCGGGGTGAGTGCTTTTCCAGAAGTCTTATCCGTACCGACGGGGGCTGGTGGGTTGCCGGTTCCTTGGCCCCCGCCAGGGACACCACCAGGACCAGCAGTGAGACCTTCATGGCCGTCCCTTCGTCTGGCAAGCCTGTCGAGCCCGCAGGTAGCGTTCCATCACCCAGGCGGCGGCTCCCGCAGCCTCGTGCGAACCGGTGCCCCGGGCCTTGAACACCACCAGCACCAGCCGGGGATCGTCCCAGGGAAAGAATCCGACATACCAGGCATGGGTTATCCAGGGAGTCTCGGGCCAGCCTGCGGTACCCGTCTTTCCCGCCAGCAGGAAGCGATCCAGCCGCTGCTCGCGGCCGGTGCCAGCCAGCGATGCCTGTACCAGGGCCCGGCGGATGAAGTCCAGCGCCTGGG
>QMME01000309.1 GCA_003647095.1 Deltaproteobacteria bacterium | reverse complement strand
GCAAGCGCCAGGAGGGAAACCGCACCGGCGCTGGTGGTTGCTGGTGCCACTGGTGTGGTTGTGGGCCAACCTGCATGGTTCCTGGCCGCTGGGGCCGGCGGTGGCGGGACTGGCACTGGCAGGAAGCTGGCTGGATGACCGAAGCGGCTGGCGCGAGTTGCCGGCGGCACTGCCGGCTCTGGGGCTGGCGTTGCTGGTGCCGTCACTTTCTCCCGACGGGTTGCGCACCGTCCTCTACCCGCTGTCCTTCCTGGCCGGCGATTCCGGGGCGGGAATCTGGGAGTGGGGGACACTCGACCCGTCGTCCGCCTCGAGTTGGTGCCTGCTGTTGCTGGTGCTGCTGCAGGTGCTGCTGGCCTGGCGCCACGGCTGGCGCTGGCACCTGGGACTGCCGGCGCTGGCCCTGCTCGGGCTTGCCGCCAGCGCCGGGCGCCATGCGCCGCTGGCGGCGTTGGTGCTGGCGGCATCCTGCGTCGAGCTGTGGCAGCAGCCGCCACGCCGGTCCTGGCGAGTACCGGCGTTGCTGGCAAAGGCCGCACGCCTGTTGCGGATAGCCTGGCAGCGCTGGCGCCCGGCCCGGGGTATCGTCTGGTCCGGCCTGGCGCTGCTGCTGGTGACGGGATGGTGCCTGGTCCACCCGGTCGAACTGGCCGGGCGCATGGACCGGGGATGGTTTCCGGTAATCAGCCTGCGGACCTTGTGCCGGCAGCCGCCGGGAAGGGTGCTCAACCGCTACTTCCTGGGTGGGGCCGTTAGTGCCCTGTGCGGGCCCGCCTACCCGGTCTTCATCGACGGTCGCAACGATCTCTTTCCCCGGCAGGTGCACGACGACTATCGTCGCCTGGTCCTGCTGGAGCCCGGCTGGCAGCGGGTGCTCGAGCACAGTGGAGCCCGCTACGTGTTATGGAGTCCCCTGAATCACGGCCGGCCCCTGCTCGAGCACCTGGAGCATTCTTCTCGCTGGCAACTGCTGGCCAGCGAGCCCTCCGGGGCATTGTTCGTTCGCCGTGGAGAGCCGCGCCCTGCCGGCCAATGAGAGGAAGCGAGTCCGCAGCCGGACACGGCAGACCGTGAATTTGCACCCGGCCGGCTTGTCGGATAGATTCTCCGGCATGGGTGTGGCGGATGTCATCCTGGTAGTGGCCATGGCCCTGACGGCCCTGGTGGCGGCGGTGACCGATGTGCGCCGCCAGAAGATCTACAACTGGTTGACCTATCCCGCCTTGCTGTTCGGCTTGGTGGTCCAGGCCATCGGCCACGGCTGGGGCACGATATTCGGCCTGGGGTTGGTCTCGGCACTGTCCGGGGCATTGTTCTGCGGGGTGGTCTTCGGCGTCTTCGCCTACTGGCGGCGGGGATTCGGAATGGGGGACGTCAAGTTGCTGGCCGCCCTGGGGGCTCAGGCGGGGTTGCTGCCGGTGCTCTACCTGGTGATGTTCGCCACCCTGCTGGGAGCGCTGCTGTCGTTGCTGTGGGTGGGGGTGGGGTTGATACGCGGGGGGGGAAACCCCGATCCCGCCGGCTCCGGCCTGCCGCGCGTTCCCTACGCCGTGGCCATCGCCCTGGGCACCCTGGCAGCCATCGCCGTGCGCCTGGATTGGTTGCACCTGCCCTGATTACTCCTTGACTTCCCGCCTTGCCTGCGGGATTCTGTGCGGTAAATCTGCTGGGTGGAAATATATGGGAGAACTGTCATGAGAAAGGTAATGAAGAGTCTGGCATTGCTGGCATTACTTCTTGCCGTCCCCGGTCATACCTGGGCTCAGCAGCGCGTCATCCGCATGGTCGTCGGTGAGCAGAAGACCATGAAATACAAGGGAATCGACAAGGTCATCGTCGGCAATCCCCGGGTGGCCGACGTCAAGAGCATCGGCCGCGACACCTTCATTCTCTTTGCCGTCGATTCCGGGCGCACCACCATGACCATCCGCCGCGCCGGTCGCTCCAGCATCAACTTCTCGGTCATCGTCAGCAAGGAAGACGTCAAGTCGCTGATGAGGGAGATCCGCAAGCTGCTGGGAGACCGCGAGGGAATCTCGATTCGCCCGGTGGGCGACCGGGTCATTCTCGATGGCCGGGCCTTTACCTCCGACGACTACCGGCGGGTGCAGGAGATCGTCAAGCTCTACCCGCAGGTGAAGTCCTTCGTCACCGTCAATCCCAACGCCAAGAAGTTGATGGCCAACCAGCTCAACCTGGAGTTCAAGAAGGCCGGTCTGAAGAACGTCGAGGCCAACGTGGTGGGTACCAAGATTTTCCTCGAGGGTTCGGTGGAATCCAAGGCCGACCTGCAAAAAGCCGAGTTGATCACCAAGGCCGTCGGCGAGGAAGTGGAGAACCTGCTGACGGTGGGTATCAAGCGCATGGTGCTGGTGGAAGTCGATTTCGTGGAAATCAAGAAGAAGGGTACCGATCACCTGGGCATTCGCTGGCCGCTCGATCTCGAGGGCGATGCCAATGTCAGCGTGACCACCTTCCGGGTATTCGAGGGTGCCGGCGGAAACACCACCACCATGACGGGCTCGGTCAACGCCGGTGCCACTTTCGGATTCGGCTTCCTGTTCCAGGATGGTTATGCCCGGGTGCTGGCCCAGCCCAAACTGGTCTGCGCCAGCGGTGAGAAGGCGGAGTTCTGGTCGGGCGGCGAGGTACCCATCGTGGTGGTGACGGCCTTCGTGGTCAAGATCGAGTACAAGCCCTTCGGGGTGATCCTGCGCATCACACCCACAGCGGATCGCCAGGGCAACATCCAGATGGCCATCTTCGCCGAGGTCAGCGAGATAGATCGCTCCATCGGTTTTGTCGGAGAAGGCATCGATGTTCCCGGCTTCCGGCGCGACAACGTGAAAACCAACGTGACCGTTCAACATGGCCAGACAATCATCCTCTGCAACCTCTTCCACTGGGCCGAGGGCAAGACCGTGACCAAGGTTCCCTTGCTGGGCCATATCCCCATCATCGGGGAACTGTTCAAGTCACGGGTATTCGAAGAGCAAAAGGCCGAGATCGGTGTCTTCGTGACTCCCCGCGTGGTCAATCCGGAAACCCCCAAGATCCTGAAGATGATCGCCGACATCAAGAACCGTTACAAGCGTGCCAAGAGCGAGGTGGGCTTCGGAATCTTCGACTAGGGCGCAGGCAATCGCCCGGCAGTGGAGGAACCCAGCATGCTGACCGTGGCCGTGTCGGAAAAGGGCGGGGCGTTCAAGAGCAAGAGCTTTCAGAAGAGCGAGATAACCATCGGGCGCATCCAGGGCAACGACATCATCCTGCCGCGGGGCAATGTCTCCAAGCAACATGCCCGGGTGGTCGAGCGCGACGGCAAGATAGTGGTTCTGGACCTGCAGAGCACCAATGGGACGCTGGTGAACGGCAAGCGTATCACCGCACCCCAGGTGGTGCGCAGCGGCGATAAGATTCAGATCGGGGAGTTCGTAATCAAGGTCTCGGTGGATAACGGGGCGCACGAGGAACTGCCCACCGGCAAGGCCAAGCGCCGGGTCACCAAGAGGGGAGTCAAGAAACGCCTGGACGTAAAGGAACCCCTCGTGGAGAAAGATGACGAACCCGAGCTGGTCGATGATTTCGATGAACTCGACGGCGAACCCTCGGCCACCGCGGCGGATGCCGTGGCGGTATCAGAGCCACCGCCCTCGGTAGTGGTGGAGGAGCCGCCCCGTCCCAAGAAGCGCAAGCTCGATCCCAAGATGGTTCGCTACACGGAGTTGCTGCGCGATGTGCACGCCCGGCTGATAGAGTACCTGGATCTGCGCCGGCTGGATCTGGAACAACTGGCCGACGAGGAGTTGTGGGATCAGACCGAACGTGCCATTCGCAACATCGTGTCCCAGATGGAGACCGATGGTGAACTGGACAAGTGGGTGGATGTCGAGGTGCTGGTCAAGGACGTCATCAACGAGGCCCTGGGACTGGGGCCGCTGGAGGATTTCCTGGCCGATCCCTCCATCAACGAGGTAATGGTCAACAACGCCAACCAGATCTACATCGAGCGGGGCGGCAAGCTGATCTTGACCGACAAGACCTTTTCTTCCGACCAGGCGGTGCTGGGAGTCATCGAGCGCATCGTGGCGCCCATCGGCCGGCGCATCGACGAGAGTTCTCCCATGGTAGACGCCCGCCTCAAGGACGGCTCGCGTGTCAATGCCATCATTCCGCCGTTGGCGCTGAAGGGCCCCTCCATCACCATCCGTAAGTTCAAGAAGGAAGCGATGAGCATCAACCAGCTGATTCGCTTCGGCACCCTCACCCCGGGAATGGCGGAATTCCTGGAGATGTGCGTCAAGGCGCGCAAGAACATCATCGTCTCTGGTGGTACCGGCTCCGGTAAGACCACCACCCTCAACTGCCTGTCGGCATACATCCCGGCGGACGAACGCATTGTTACCGTGGAGGATGCCGCCGAGTTGCAACTGCACCAGGAACACTGGGTACAGCTTGAGTCGCGACCACCCAATATCGAGGGTACGGGCCAGGTGACCATTCGCGACCTGGTACGCAACTGCCTGCGCATGCGGCCGGATCGCATCGTCGTCGGCGAGTGTCGTGGCGGTGAGGCTCTGGACATGTTGCAAGCCATGAACACCGGTCACGACGGTTCCCTGACCACCGCCCATGCCAATTCACCCCGTGATGCCCTGGCCCGCCTGGAGACCATGGTATTGATGGCCGGCATGGACCTGCCGGTGCGGGCCATTCGCGAACAGGTGGCCTCGGCGGTCGACATCATCGTGCAGCAGACCCGCTTTTCCGATGGTTCACGCAAGATTACCCACATCGCCGAGATCACCGGCATGGAGGCCGATGTCATCACCCTGCAAGATATCTTCTACTTCAAGCAGGAAGGTTTTGACGAAAACAACAAGGTCAAGGGTCGCTTTGTGGCCACCGGTTTCATTCCCAAGTTCTACGACGACCTGCAGCGGCGGGGCATCCCCGTGAACATGGACATCTTTCGGGAGCAGTGATACGTCTACTAGCTCCAGACAACCGGTGAGTGGGAGATCATGCCAAAGCTTGTCATGTCCGATCCCAGTGGTCGGGAACAGGTATACGAGATAGGCAGCGAGCCCCAGGTCTGGGGACGCGGTGAAGACAGCGACGTCATCCTGGGGTCGCGCAGTGTGACCAGGCACCACATGCGTATCTGGGCCGAGGACGAAGCCATCATGGTCGAGGACCTGACCGGTGGCAAGGGCCTGGAAGTTGAAGGTGAAAGCGTGACCGGCACTTTCGAACTGGAACCCGGCAAGGAGATGACCGCCGGGGTGTTCGTTTTCCGGGTCCATGGCTTCAAGATGGAGACGGCCGTCGATGCCGAACCCCTCGAGGAGAAGAAGCCGGTTCCCCTGCT
>QMME01000308.1 GCA_003647095.1 Deltaproteobacteria bacterium | reverse complement strand
TCCATCATCTCGGCGAGGTGCTCGGTGTCCAGGCGCGTGCCATGGTAGGCACTGTTGGCCAGCACGCTGCCCAGCAGGCGGGCAATGCCGCGCATGCCACGTTGGGCGCAGGCATCTTCTTCCTCCACCACCAGGCCCACTGCACCCATGCCGGGGATCATGCCGTTGCGGCGCCGGTCGAAGGGCAGCGCCGCCAGTTCCAGCTTCTCCTCGCTGGTAACCGCTCCGGTGGCCAGCAGGCCGCCTACCAGCCAGGGAGCCAGGGTGGGATTGGTGATGTCATCGGCCCCCACCACCAGCACCCGGCGACAACGTCCCAGGCGGATCCAGTCGGCGGCCATGCTGACGGCCAGGGTGGTGGAGGAACAGGCGGCGTTGACCTGCACGTTGGGTCCGCGGGCACCCACCAACTCGGCGAACTGGGCGTGGCCGAAGCTCAGGGCCCGGAAGATGAACTTGCGGTCCAGCCCGAAGGGCTCACCGCGCAACTTCTTCAGCTCTTCCAGGCGTCGGGTGACGGCGTGCAGCGGCCCCACCTCATCGACGATCTTCTTCAGTTGCTCGATCTGGGCGGCCAGCAGCTCGTCGCGCTGACGCCGTTCCATCTCCTGCACCAGCTGCTCGTAGCCGGGAAAGGCGGAGGCGAAGATGATGCCGGTCTCGTCGGCCATGCTGTCGGGCAGGCGATAGCCCAGCGGCAGGCGCCCGCCGGTGGTGGTGGGCTTGTGCTTCATCACCAGGGGAATGCCGGCATCGCGCAGGGCCAGCAACCCGGCGGCGATGGCCAACCTGGTGGTGACGTCGTAGGAGGCCACCAGATTCTCGTCCAGGCCGAACTCCCGGGCCAGGTCGAAACGACCCTTGCGACCCAGCAGCCGGGCCACCTTGTCGGAGCTGTCGATGACCTCGAACACCGGCCCCCCGGGAGCATCCTTGACCAGGCGCACGATACGCTGGCCGGCCAGGCGCCGGCGTTGCTCGCCGGGCACCGGGTCGATGAGTACCTGCCCGGAAAGAATGCGTTCGGTGTTGTCCTCGGCGAAGACCTCATTGTCGGCTCCGGGCAATCCCAGCCCGGCGCCGCTGATGACGATGTGCTTTCTCACGCTCATGCTCTCCTCTCCCGCCGGTCGCACATCGGCCTGGTCAGCAGGTTCGTCGCCACCGGCGCCGTTGCTTGCTTCCTGTGTCGGAGCGACCTCCTGGCGCACCTCGTCCGGACGCGGGTGCCCGGCGGCGGCCAGGGCGGCCAGGGCCATGGCGAATGACGGCCAGTCACCCAGCTTGGGATTGTTGGCGGCCACCGACAGCACCTGGGGATCGTCGATGATGTCGGCCGTCAGGTTGGCCAGCACCCGCTTGGCACCCACCTCGATGAAGATGCGTGCGCCGCGCTCGTACATGTTCTGGATGGTCTCGATCCAGCGTACCGGCGAGGCGATCTGCTGCGCCAGCCGGTCCAGGTTGGCCGCCCGGTCGGCCGGGTCGGCGCTGTAGGGCCGGGCATCGACATTGGCGAACAGGGGAATGCGTGGTGGCTGGAAATCAAAGGTGTCCAGCATGCGCCGCAGCGGCTTGGTGGCCGGGGCCACGATGTAGGAGTGGAAGGCGTGCGAGACCTGCAACTCCACCGCCCGCAGGTTGGCCTCCTTGAGCAGGCGCAGCGCCTCGTTCATGGGCGCGGTGGCCCCGGCAATGACCGTCTGCCGGAAGCTATTGAGGTTGGCCGGCACCACTCCCTCGACGGCATCGATGATGGGCTGGATCTTGTCACGCGGCGCCAGCACCGCGGCCATCTTGCCCGGGTCGTCGACGCGTACGCTGGACATCTCCCGGGCCCGGGAACTGACCGCGCGCATGGCCTCGGCGAAGCTGAGCATGCCCGCGGCCACCAGGGCGGCGTACTCGCCCATGCTGTGGCCGGCCACCATGTCGGGATGCAGGCCATACTGTTCGAACATCCGCAGCAGGGCGATGTCGGCCGCCAGCATGGCCGGTTGGCAGACGTTGGTGTCACGCAGGGCCTCGCGAGCCTGGGGAGTGTCTTCACGGTCGATGTAGGAAGTGATGGTACGACCCAGGATGGGCTCCATGATGACATCGGCCTCGCGGAAGGTCTCGGCCACCACCGGCTCGCTGGCGCGCAACTCGGCCAGCATGCCCAGGTACTGCGAACCCTGTCCCGGGAAGAGGAAGGCCACCCGGGGAGGCCGGCCGCTCCCGCGGAAAACCCCCTGGTTGGTCAGGGCGCGCCAGCGCGCGAGATCGTCGCTGGCCAGTGCGGACAGGGCCCGCTCGCCCCGCTGCTTTCTCTGCTCGGCGTCACCGTACTCGATGACCAGGCGCTCGGGCGCCTGCAACGCCTGGGCCTCGAGCCGCAGTGACTCGTCGTCGCCGGGCTCGGCCAGCTTCTGCTGCAGGCCGGCCTTGAGCTCGTCTACGTTGTTGCCGCCCACCGCCAGCAGCTTCCGCGGCGGCTGCTTCTCCCCGCCGCCGCCACCGCCGTCGACAAAGACCTTGGGCCGCTGGTCGGGCCGGTGCTCGCCCAGGACCACGTGGAAGTTGGATCCTCCGAAGCCGAAGGACGACACTCCCGCCAGGCGCGGCTTGCCGTCCGGGGTCTTCCAGGGCATCAGCTCGGTGGGCACGAAGGCCGGGGAACGAGCGAAGGGAATCTCCGGGTTGGGAGTTTCGAAGTTGAGCGAGGCCGGGATCACACCTTCGTGGATGGACATGACCGCCTTGATGAGCGCCGCCGCTCCGGCCGCGCTCTTGAGATGACCGATCTGGCTCTTGACCGAACCCATGGCCACGGAGTGCGGCAGCACTCCGGCCCGAGAGAAGAGCTCGGTCATGACGTTGCCTTCGACGCGGTCGCCGGCCATGGTGGCGGTGCCGTGGGCCTCTATCATGGTCACCTCGGCCGGGGAGATGCCGGCGTCGCGATAGGCACGCTCTATGGCCAGACGTTGGCCCTCGGGATTGGGAGCGGTGATACCCTTGCCCTTGCCGTCGGAGGAACTGCCGATGCCGTGGATCACCGCCAGGATGCGATCGCCGTCGCGCTCGGCATCCTCCAGGCGCTTGAGCAGCATGATGCCACAGCCCTCGCCCATGACGAAGCCGTTGGCCCGGCGGTCGAATGGGAAAGAACCATCGGCCGACAGCGCGCCGATCTTGCAGAACTTGACGAAGGAGTGCGGTGCCATGCTGGAGTCAACCCCGCCGGTGAGCGCCATGTCGTAGCGCTGCTCGGCCAGTCCGCCCAGGGCCGACTCCAGGGCCGCCAGAGAAGATGCGCAGGCGGCATCGGCGGTGTAGTTGGGCCCGCGCAGCCCGAAGACGTTGGCCACCCGGCCGGCGATGACGTTGGAAAGCTCGCCGGGCATGCTGTCTTCGGTGATGGGGGGCAGGTTCCGGGTCATCTGCTGGTGAAACTGCTCCATGATGCGCTGCTGGACTTCGGTGGACAACTGCCGAAAGGCGTCGGTTGCCGCCAGTGCCCGGGCATAGCGCGGGAAGTAGACCCGCAGGTTGGTGATGTACTGCATCTCCCCGGCCATGGCGTTGCCGATGACCACCGCCGTGCGGCTGCGATCGAAGTCCTTGTCCTCGTAACCGGCGTGGACCAGCGCCTGGTGAGCCGCGTCCACCGCCCACTTCTGCACCTCGTCCATGGAAGCGGCCACCCGCGGGGGGATGCGGTAACCAAGAGGATTGAACTCGAACCCCGAGACGAAGGCGCCGATCTTGCAGTAGCTCTTGTCGGGCGCACTACGATCGGGATCGTAGTGATCCTCGATGCGCCAGCGCTCGGGAGGCACCTCGCGGATGGAGTTGCGGCCCTGGCGAATGTTCTGCCAGAAGCTGGTGAAGTCGTTGGCGTCGGGCATCACTGCTCCCAGCCCGATCACCGCCACGGGTACGGTCTTTTTCTGCTGTGTCGTCATGCCTGCCTCCTGCCCCTCGGCATCCACTTCAGTCGGCAAAAAGAGCCTGGGCGATGGTGTCCAGGTCTTCCAGGTGACCGCTCAGTCCCTGGTGGATCTCATCGATGGCAATCAGTTCCAGGAAAGAATGCAGCGCCTGTCCACCCAGGGCCCCGGAACCGGCCAGTACCGCCAGTCCCTCGCCGGTGACTTCCTGGGAGACGCGCCGGGCCCATACCCGGCTGGCAGCGGCCAATACCGGGGGAGCCAGACGGGAGGTGCCGGGATCACCGCTGGCCACCTTGCGGGCCAGGGCCTCGGCCACCTCCACCCGGGCACAGAGCAACCCCAGGGTGAACAGCACGTGCTGGTTGCGGGTCAGCCGGCGCTGGCGGGACACCTCCATGATCTCGGCCAGCGCCCGGGCGGCGCGAGCCGTCAGGGCGGCCCCGCAACCGGGAGCTTCCACCTCGACCTGCTCCAACTCGGTGGCCCGCTGCTTGTAGAACCCTCCCTGGCTCATCAGGTGGTGCCGCCAGCGGTCCTGGGCGATGGAGCGCTGGCAGATCTCGGTGGTACCCTCGTAGATGCAGGTAATGCGCACGTCACGCTTGATCTTCTCCACCTCGTAGGCATGCATGTAGCCGTAGCCGCCATGGGCCTGGATGGCCGCCTCGGCGGCGGCGTTGCCCGCCTCGGTGGCGGTCATCTTGGCAATGGCGCCTTCCACCTCGAGCCCGTCCTCGCCACGGTCGAGCCGCCCGGCCACCATTTCGATGTGAGCCCGGGCCGCCTCCAGGGCCACGGCGTGGGGCACGATCAGCTTGTGGGTCCAGCCCGGCTTCTCGCACAGCAGCGAGCCACCCTGGAAGCGCTCCTTGCCGTAGGCAATGGCCCGCTCCAGGGCGGCCACACCGGCCCCCAAACCGAAAGAAGCCACCATCACCCGGGTATAGCCGAAGACCATGGCGGCCTGGCGCAGCCCCTGGCCCTCGACGCCGCCGAGGAGGTTTTCGACCGGTACCTGCACCTCGTCGAGCGACAGCGGGGCCGTGTTGGAGGCGCGGATACCATGCTTCTCCTCGTGGGGCCCGGGTTCGAGACCGGGAGTACCCCGCTCCACCACGAAGAACGAAGGTCCTCCGGGAGCCACTGCCAGCACGGTGTAGAGATCGGCTATGGAGCCGTTGGTGATGAACTGCTTGTTGCCGCTGATCTTGTAGGCCACCGTCCGGCCGTCCTCGATCACCGGGGTGGCCTTGGTCTTGATATGGGCCAGGTCGGAGCCGGCCGACGGCTCGGTAACGGCATAGGCCACCACCAGACCTTCCTCGGCCACCTTGCCCATCCACTTGGCCTTCTGCTCGGGGGTGCCGCCCACGCGGATGGGATCGGTACCCAGCGAAACACCCAGCAGCGAGGTGGCGATGCCGAGATCGATTCCG
>QMME01000307.1 GCA_003647095.1 Deltaproteobacteria bacterium | reverse complement strand
CCCTGGTAACGCCGTCCGTCCGGCCGCGTCTCCACCCCCTGGCCGGTACGGCTATCGTTGTTCCACTCACCCTCGTAGCGAAGGCCGTAGGGAGTGGTGAAAACCCCCCGTCCCTGTCGCTTGTCAGCCACCCACTCCCCGTCGTAGGTGGTACCGGTGCTGGACACCTCCCGGCCCCGCCCCGGGCGGGGGCCGGCCCGCCACTGTCCCTGGTAGTAGCCACCTCCGGGCAACTGCAGGCGGCCCTTGCCCCCGGGCAGACCCTGGTGAAAGTCCCCCTGGTATATCTCTCCCCGGGGTCCCCGGGCCTTGCCCTCACCCTCGACCAGCCCGGCAGTACACTTTCCCTCCAGCAGTTGCCAGCCGGTCATCGACTTGTGCAGCCGGCAGCCGCCCTTGTCCTGGGAACGTACCGGTACCGCCCAGACCAGCAGAAGCGCTGCCACCAGCAAACACGGTCTTGCCCCACCCTTCATGACCTTCCTCCGCATAAGCAATTCGGTTCAACCAGTTTCGCCCGCACCCGGCTCGGAGTCGGGAAGCTGGTGACGAGAGCAGGTAAACCTCGGCAGAACCCACTTCTCATGCAGGCGGCACAGTCCCTGGTCGCCCCGGGTATCGCCTCCGGCGGAACTGAGGATGAGAATACCGGGAAACTCCCGCTCCAGTTGCTCGGCGTCATCCAGGAAATAACGACACCCGGCACAGGTGGAAACAACATCCCTCATGTCAGATGGCCCGCCAGTAGTTCACGAAAACGTGGGTGGTGAGGAAGTAGCCCAGCGGCACGTTCACCAGCACTCCGATGGTGAATGCCCAGAAGGGCTTCAGACCAAAGGTGGCCAGATCGCGGAAACGGGTTGACAGCCCAATGCAGAGGAAACAGAGCACGAAGGCCCAGGAACGTAGCTTCTTGATGGGAACAATGACCTTGGCTTTCAACTCGCTGACAAACCAGTCGGATTTCTGGTGCAGCTTGCGCAGTGCCCAACGCTGCTGCTCGTCGGCGCCGGCCATGAGCCTGTTCAGTTCCTCGAGCGACATCTTGCCCGCAAAGGAAATCACGCCCTTGGCCGCGTCATACTTGAACTTTCCCGCCAACTCGGCCGGTGGCTGGTAGTTGCCGAAATCGGCCCGGTATTTCATCTTCTGGGCCTTGGTCTTGTAAGTATCGGCCACCTTGGCGACACCCAGGTGGTCGTCCGGTGGACTGGCGGCGATCAGGCTCATGATTATCGATGCCGCGAAGAAGCCGATGACGAACTTCGGGAAACGTTCCCAGATGATGGACGCGCCCACCCGGCCGTGCGGTTCGTCTTCCCGGGAACCGGTGCCCTTCTTCTTCTCCCAGAAGAGCACGGAGACAATCGACAGCACCAGGGCCCAGATGCCGATCCAGATGTCACGTCCGATCACCTTCATGAGGGTGAAGGTATGGATGGGAGAGTCCCCGTGCTCGGCGGCCAGTTCCGCCACCACGGCAAAACCCGCGGCATCGGCGTACTCTGACGTTCCCACCCAGGCCCCGGCCTCACCGGGAGAGATGTGATACCACTGGCTGGGTGCCGCGCCGTCGGCCGGTATCATCACCTTGGTCAGGAAGGCCAGGCTGAAGATCATGACGATGGCCCACACCGACACCACGGCGATGCCGATGGCGATGTGATCCTTGTCGGCGCGTACCGCGCCACCGACGGCGATGGACCCCGACACCCCGCAAACCGCTCCCCCGGTACCCAGCACCGCGCCAAAGCGGGGATCGAGCTTGAACAACCTGGTAGCCACCAGGTAGATGGTCAGCCAGGTGCATACCGAGACGATGGTTGCCTGCACGAAGGCGATGGGACCGGCCTCGGCAATGAGGGTGAGCGGCAAGGTGGCGCCCAGCAGGACGATGCCCGTCTTTATGTAGTACTCGGTGCGCAGAGAGGTCTTGAACCAGTCGGGCACCGCCTTGATGTTGCCGATTACCAGCCCGATCACCAGCGCCAGCAGGGGAGCCCCCAGATCGAGCCGTTTCATGACCTTCCAACCGGCCAGGTAGAACACCAGCAGGGAGCCGATGAAGAGTATGGTGTAACCTCCCAGGAACTGCTTGACGTTACGACCCATCACCTTCATGCTCAACGTGAATACGGCGCCAAATCCCGTAAAAATCAACAGGTAACCCCACCAGTGGCTGGACAGGTCCGCTGCCAGGGCACCGAAATCGGCCCAGGAGCCGGGGGTGACGGCCACGGACTTCAAGGTGCCGCCACCCCAGAAAAACCCAACACACAGAAATATCACCAGCATGCCCAGCCAGATGGCCCAGTAGTCCTCGGTTTTGAAAAGCTTGAGTGTACCCTTGCCATTCGCGCTCATCGGCAACCTCCCGCATTTTTCCGAACAGGAGAAGGTATGCACCGAATACTACTTTTTTTCAAGGACTTTCAGCAGAGGATGAGGTCTGGGCTCGACTCTTTCAACCCCTTGGAGTACTCAAAAACCCTACCCTGACGCCCAGCCGGGATCCTGCGGTCGAAAACCCCCGTCGCTGCCCTCGGGCAGTTTGTGCTCCAAGACGCAGGGTTTACCCGATCTTGCGCGACCTGACGAAGATTATGTGTATTTATATAAGACTAGAGGCAAACCAAACGCCATGATGTGAATGATGCTTCAAAAAAACGCAATACCGGCCTGTCGGCAAATGCCCCAGGGGTACTTTTGCTCTTTTGTGTACGCCCACATGTCGTCATTGGAGGAACTATGTTGAAAATGCCAAGAGATACCAAACGGTTGCTCTCGGTGCCAGCGGCACTTGCCATGTTTGGAATCGCGATCTTGACGGGTTCTTGTGGTGGCGGCAATGCCGATGCAGAAGATCCCTGTCATGACATTCTTTGTTCAGGTCATGGCACCTGTGCGCTGGTTCAGGATGAGCCCATTTGCGCCTGCGATCCGGGTTACCATCCAGACGGGCTGTCATGCCTGCCCGACGATGTCGATCCTTGCCAGGGGATTGATTGCTCCGATCACGGCAGTTGTGTGGTTCAGGGCGATGAGCCCACGTGTGTATGCGAAACCGGCTACCATCCCGAGGACATCCAATGCGTTGCCAACTCATCCGAGCAGCCCTGCGAGGGGGTGGACTGCTCCGGGCATGGTACTTGTATCGTCCAGGACGGATATCCGGACTGTCAGTGCGACGAAGGCTACGTCCCCGCGGGGCTGGCGTGCGTCGAGGAGTCCGACCCTTGTGACGGTGTCACCTGTTCCAATCACGGAGCCTGTGTTCTTGATGCCGATGGCAATGCCGCATGCAACTGTGACGAAGGCTATCATCCGGAGGAGCTGGACTGCATCGAGAACGACGTCGACAATCCGTGCGAAGGCGTTACCTGCTCCGGGCACGGAAACTGCGAACCAGGCGACGACAACGAACCGGTTTGCCACTGCGAGACCGGGTACCACGCGGAGGGATTGACCTGTGTACAGGATGAAGCCGACCCCTGCGAGGGAGTAACCTGCTCTGGCCATGGTCAATGCCTTGCGGAAGGCGGGCAGGCACGCTGTGAATGCGATGCCGGTTACCACCCGACGGGGCTTGCTTGCATTGCAGATGACATTGCCGGTGATCGACCTGTCTGGTTTTTGCATATCACCGACTGCCACTATGGAGAAAGCGCCGTTACCAGTACATTGACCTCCACCTTCGTCGACGAGATCGTTCCTGTCATACAACCCACGGCAACGATCAATACGGGCGACACGGCGGATAATGGCAGAGCAACCCAGTGGTCCTGGTACGTGAATGACACTGCAAACGCTCCCGAATACCCGTACTTTTTCGAAATACCGGGCAACCATGACAAGAAAACCGGCGACGGCCAGCCCTTTATCGACTACTCCAGAACAGGCCAGGCAGGTGGCGGGTTTTACGGGGTGACCCTTGTTCCTTCCACTGCGGGAACCGTGCGAGTGGTCCGCGCCGACACTGCGGACTCCTCGGTCAATGCCATGAATATTGCCGGGATATTTGGTTCGGAACAAGCCATGGCACTGGACGCAATGGTTGACGAATCGAACAATAGTGTCGCTCTTACGATATTCGCTGCCCATCACCCCATGACCGGTCTCGAAAAACTACGCTTGGGCGCAACTTCGCTGCAAGGGATAATCGACCGGTCAGGCGCTCAGGTCTATCTGTGCGGCCATACCCACCGAGCGGCCATAGACTGGCTGGGCGCGGTCCTGCACGTTACCGGCCCGAGCGTGGGAAAAACAGATCCCACCTCGTACTCTCTCGTGGCCATTGATTCCACCGGTCCCAGCGTCCGGCTCATCAACCTCACCGCACCACCGGAGTGGCCAGTGGTCATGATCACCACACCGGAAGATGCTTCTTTGGGTGGAGAAAACCCCTTGGCAAGCCCCTTGCCGGCAGGAGGGACGACACGCGTGCGCGCCATCGCCTTCGCTGCAAGCGGAGTGGAGAAAGTGGAACTGCAGGTTGCAGGCAGCGGCAACTGGCAAGAGATGGAAGCCGTTGGCAATAATGTCTACCAGCAAGACGCCGTTCTCCCCGCCACAGGCGGTGAGACGAGCATAACCGTCCGGGCCACCAGTTTGGCAGGCGGTAGCGATACTCACGAGATTACCGTCGAGGTCAACTGACATGGACGGTAATGTGCAATTGCGGAAAGACCGGGGACAGGCACCCATGAAATTACCGATATTTCAGAGAGATGCACGCACGAAAGGCGGATCGTTGTGCGCAATAGTTTGATATTATTTACAAAAACAATATAGTGGCAGCGTTGCACCAGGCAACCGCTGGGAATACAACATCTTTGTGCTGGGCCTGTCCCCGCCTTCCCCGTGTCCCCGCCTTCCCCGCCTTCTCGCCTTCTGACACCGGGAGAAAAAGAGCTTGCTCGGAGGCGGCGACACGACTATGATCGGACCCGTACCCAGAAACTGGGGGGAGCCCCACTCAACACCCGGAAAGGATTACTATCTTGAGAAGCCGCGTGGCATACATTACGCTTGCCGTCGCCCTGGCAACCACGGGTTGTGCCGGCGTTAGTTCGGTTACGCTCACCAGCGAAAGGAGAGAGGCGGCCGGGCCCGCCGTGGCGGCCTTGCGCGAGGGGGCATTCGACAGGGCCGCCGATCTGGCCGGCAATACCCTGCACGACGATGCCAACAATCCCCAGGCCCACCTGGTGATGGCCGTATGCAGATACCAGGCCGCCCTGCATCAACTCTACCGCGACCTGGCCGCGGTCGTCGGCGGACTGGAGGTGAGCAGGACCCTCAACCACCAACTTCTGCATGACGCCCTGCAACGGGCCGAAGCAGCCCTGGCCGGGGTCGAGAAACACCTGTCTGCCGCAGCCCGGGCCCGGGACGTAACCCT
>QMME01000306.1 GCA_003647095.1 Deltaproteobacteria bacterium | reverse complement strand
CGTTTCCTTCCTGGTACCCGGATGAATGACGTATAGAGTTATTGCTTCTCCCACAGTTCAAATGATCTATCACCAGGATAGATACTTTGGTGAATGAGAATACCCAGCATTCTCCCTGGCAAGAAGGGGTTGAAAAAGATATGTTCTAGCGGCTTGCGGAACTCATCATTCCAGTTCTGGCCGGCATCGGTGGACCACATTAATGGGGCATCTGACCCCCTGCTGGCATATAGCCTGCAATATATTGGATCAGGGTAATACTCGGCCGTGAGGCTGAGAAAACCACTCATGGGAGACCCTGCTTCATGCCAGGTCGCTCCCCCGTCCTCGGAGATGAACAGACCACAGTAGTAAACCGATGCGGTCATCTGGTCGGGGTTGGCCGGGCAGATGTTTATATCCCTGACCGCGCCCCGGCCCTGGCAGACATCGTCAATCTCCCGGCCGAGCTCCATCCAGGTCAGGCCGCCATCGTCGCTCAGGAAGATGTACCCCTCGCCGGGAAATTCACTCGACGCCTCCCCCACGCCCGCCCAGACCCGCTCGGGCAGCCGGGGATCGAATCCCAAGGCGGTGATGTAGCGCGGCACGGTCCCAAAGTACGGCCCCTCGTAGAAGGTGTATCCACCGTCGTCGCTGAAAAGCAGCACTCCCTTGCAGCCGACGTAGTAGCGGCCGTTGCCTCCCTTGCCCACGGGGCCAACCCATCCGCAGTAAGCCGGCAACTCCACCTGCTCCCAGGTGGCGGCGCCGTTCGAGGTGCGGTACAGGCCCCGGTGCAGGGTAGAGGCGAACAGCACCTGCGAATCATCGGGATCCATGTAGAGCCGGTACACCGTGGTCCCCGATCTGCACTCGCCGTCGTAACAGCCCCCAGACCCCAACCGGGCCCGGGCCTCGAACCAGCTGGTTCCGCCATCGACGCTCTTGTAAACGCCGGACACCCACCAGGGAGGCGACTCATCCGCCACCAGTCCCACGTAGATGACATCGGGATTGCCCGGATCCACGGCTATCGCCTGCACGTCGGCGTACTGTAGCGGCTGCCTTTCGCATCCCGGCGCCATGATGTCGTCGCTGTCTGCCACCAGCGTCCAGACGCCTTTGAATTCGTCTGGATCCGGCGGAACGTAGGGTTGGGGCTCCCGCCAGTCTTCTCCCGGCGCATCGGGAATGTCCCAGGCGTAGCAGTGGTAGAGGCCGCACCGCCAGGCCCAGTCGTCGAACTCGTCCGGGGGAAGAATAACCTCGTCAGAGTTTAGGCAGATCCATTCTCCATCTCTGCAATCGGGCCGATTATGATAGCAGTAATCCGGGTTCACGCAGTATTTCTGGTTCTCGAGTGGTTCGTCACATGGCCGCGGACCATCTTCACCCTGCTCTCCGCCGTCAAGCACATCGCTTCCGGTATCCTCGCCTTGGCCGCCGTCCTCGGCAGGGGGTTCGAGAAAACAGCGGTTGCGGGTCAGGTCGCACAGATAACCCTGGGGACAGTCGGCACCGCTCTGGCAGGGAATGCTTGCGACATCTTCCCGGCACGACATGAACAATCCCAACAACAGGGCCACGGCAGGGCAGGCAGGCCTCGGGTTCATTTCTGCCTCCACTGGAACAATAATATCACTCTCAACCACTGCCAACAACAGCATGGGGACAGGCCCAGAGGGTTCCTTGGCACACTATTCGAAAAGCAGTCATCGAAGCACTAAGGCCGCCGTTACTACGTACTCAAGACAGTCAAGAAGCCGGGGCTCGACAAGGTCATTCCGGCAAAGCGAGGCGTTGTTGTGTTATAATAGCCGGCGACAGCCGTGGCCGAGGCGAAGGCGAGGCGGGGCGGGTCGAGCAGCCGGCCGCGGCGAGAGGGGAGCCGGCCATGAACGTGAAGAAGCGGGAGGGGAAAGCTTCATGGCCAGGGAACCTGAGAGGGGGTTGGGTATGAAAGGGATAAAGTACTTCGTGCTGTTGGTATTGCTGTTACTGTCCCCTTTTTCCAGTGCCGGCGAAGTTGAACATGAAACTCCACGCGGGGGAAAACATTTTTATCTAGGAATTGGAGTCGGCGGGACAAGTTTATTTTACGAGTCGGAAGGCCAAAATAGGATAAGTCCTTCATCTGTGTTTCTATTTCGTGCTGGATGGGTGGCAACGTCGGATCTGCTCTTAGGATACGAGCTGTTTTGGGTGCTGATACCACTTCCTTTCACCTACACCGAGGGAAAACACTGTTTCCTTGCAAGGTTCTATCCTGTTGGTTCTCTTCCGGGATACTATGTCGAGGGTGGTGCCGGTGTTCTAACCAACAGTATAGACTGCGGTGGCTGTTATACGAGGGAAATCGATGTTTCATGTGCTTTTTTCACGCGTGTTGCCACCGGCTACGATTTTGAGTTGGGTTCTTCTTTTCAGCTTGGTCTGGGATTGAAATACCATACCAACTTCTACCACGCCACACCCGGCCACGAAATAAGCCTGGTGGTGGAGATCAATTGGTTCCCTTTATAACAGACGATGCCAGCAGTGCGGGAACGTCCTTGAGTTGTCGGATTTTCTCCACGGTCATCGGTTTGTCCAAGGTCTGTTTCTCTGCTGAAAGGATGATGCCGGATGATTCTCGGCGGTGCCTTCCAGGCGGGCAATACCAAGGTTCGGGAACGGTAAAAAGTTAATAAGTCAAGACCGTCCCCGTTTCGGTATTTTTCCATTTATCCCTTGACATCGCCAACTATATAGGTATTATAGTACCAGTTTACCTGTTGGAGGACGCGTGAACAGCATGCTCAAGATATCGGAGGCGGCATCGCTGGCCCTGCACGCTGCCGCCATACTGGCGGCCGGCAACGGCAACGGCCGCAACTCCACGCGCTCGATGGCTCACCGCCTGGGAGCCTCGGAACACCACCTGGCCAAGGTCATGCAACGCCTGGGCCGCGCCGGGCTGGTGCGTTCGGTGCGCGGGCCCCAGGGGGGATTCGTACTGGCCTCCGCGCCGGCCGACATTTCCCTGCTGCAGATCTACGAGGCGGTGGACGGTCCCCTGCGGCCCGCTCCCTGTCTCCTGCCACACCAGGTATGCGGCGGTGATGACTGCGTGTTGGGGGGCCTGGTGCAGTCTCTCAACGACCAGATCGAGGATTACCTGGAGCGAACCACCCTGGCCGACCTGGCCCACGTATTTCCGGAAAGAGAGGAGCAGACATGAAGACCAAGCGCCAGATAATCGAGATAGACGAGGACAAGTGCAACGGCTGCGGTGCCTGCATCATCGCCTGTGCCGAGGGAGCGCTGGAGATAATCGACGGCAAGGCCCGCCTGGTGGGCGAGGTCTACTGCGACGGACTGGGCGCCTGCCTGGGAGAGTGCCCGGAAGACGCCCTGCACATCGTCGAGCGCGAGGTGGAAGAGTTCGACGAGGTGGCCGTGGAGCACAGGTTGCAGGAAATCGGGCGGGACACGGGCGAGCCCCATCCCGCCCCGGCAACCCCGGAACCGGAAACGTTGGCCTGCGGCTGCCCCGGTTCCCTGGCCAGGTCTCTGGCCACCATCGAGGCCGCTCCCGGGCCTTCCCGGCAGCGCCAGCAGTCCCGGCTGGGTCACTGGCCGGTGAAGCTGCAGCTGCTGCAACCCGGAACTCCTTTCCTGCGCGGTGCCGATCTCTACCTGGTCGCCGATTGTGCCGGCATCGCCTATCCCCAACTGCACCAGGAAATCCTGGCCGGCCACGCCGTGGCCATCGGCTGCCCCAAGCTCGACGACCTGGAGGCCCACATCGAGCGGCTGGCGGCCATCTTGCGCGAGGCGCGGCCGCGCTCGCTCAACGTGGTTCACATGGAGGTCCCCTGCTGCCGCGGATTCGTCTTTGCCGCCGAGCAGGCCGTGAAACGCTCGGGCTACGACCTGCCGCTGGGACGCATGAAGATCGGCGCCAGCGGCGAATTGCTCGAGGACGAGCGACGCCAACAACACCAGGCAGCGGTTTGAGCCCGGGCCGGGAAGGAGCAAGCACATGAGCAAGACACTCTGTCCGGGACAGGACATGCGCTTCTGGCGCCCGGGAGACATCTTCGACGTCACCTGCGCCAACTGCGGCGCCCAGGTGGAGTTCTTCAAGGACGAGGGTCGCCGCAAGTGCAGCAAGTGCGGCAACATGGTAACCAACCCGCGCCTGAGCCTGGGTTGCGCCCAGTGGTGCGAACACGCCGCCGAGTGCCTGGGCTACGACCCCAAGCAAGTCGAGTCGGACGCTGACGACGAGGCCCTGGTCGACAGGCTGGTGGCGGGGCTGAAACAAGCCCGGGGACGGGACAACGGGCTGGTCGAAAGAGCATTCGCCAGGCTGCACCAGGCCAAGGAACTGATGCCGGATCATCCCGGGGCCGATCCCAAGCTGGTGATGGCCGCAGCCCTGCTGGCCGAGTTGCATGACCCGGCCGGCGCCGGCGATCGTCTCCGGGCCCGCGAGATCATGAGCCAGGCCGGCATGGACAAGCCCAGCATCGACGAGGTAGAGCTGCTGCTGGACGGGCTCCGCGCTCACGCCGCAGACGATCGTCCCGAGTTGGCCCTGCTCAAGCGGGCCGGGGCGTCACTGGCTGCCCGCTAGCAGCCAGCGGCGCCACCTGCCCCACCCCGGGAGCGGTTGCCCACCGGCGCCGGTCGCCGCTACCCCGAAGTTGCATTAATGCACTCCGGTTGTGCTATCCTGGTCATCATGAAGACCACCTCACGCCTGCTGCTGCTGGCCCTGGTTCTGCTGGCCGTCCCGGCCGGCGCCAGCGGTCCCAACAAGTACATCGACCAGTCCGCCAGCGCCTTTGCCGCCCTCGACTTCGAGGGGGCACTGGGCTTGCTGGAGAAGGCCCTGGCCCGGCCCGGCAACAACCCCGGTGACCTGGTACGCATCTACTCCTTGCGGGGCCTGTGCCTGCTTTCCCTGGGGCGCGATTCCCAGGCCCGCCGGGCATTCCGGGCGGCGCTTTCCATCGATCCCAGTTTCCGCCTGGCTCCCGACCTGTCACCGCGGTTCCAGGAGCCCTTCCGCAAGGTACTCGACCAGGGCGTGGAGCAGATCTCCCTGGACATCGAACTGCCCCGTGAAGTGGCAGTCGGCCAGCCCCTGGAGGGCCGGGCCCGCTTGCTGAGCGATCCGGAGCGACTGGCCCGCCGGCTGGTGTTGCGTTTCCGTCGCCAGGATCAGCGGCAATACTCTTCCCTGCGCCTGCAGATAACCGCCGAACGGCCGGCGAGTATTCGCTTTCCCACCGCCCTGCTCGGCGGGGCGGCGGGCCAGGCGGTGGAATGGTACGCCGAGCTGCAGGACGGCCACGGGGGCCGCCTGCTCGGCAAGGCCGATGCCGCTCATCCCCTGCGGGTGGAAATAGTCGAGCCCCAGCCGGTGGCGCGGGCG
>QMME01000305.1 GCA_003647095.1 Deltaproteobacteria bacterium | reverse complement strand
TGCGGGCACTACGTCGTTCGGTGAAACTGCTCTACCACACCGGCCTGTTTGGCCAGGTCCAGGTCCTGGCCCGTCCGGGGCGGGAGGGCGTGGAGATCGTGTTCCGCCTGTTTCCCCGCCAGCGAGTACGCAAGGTAAATTTGGTGGGCTGCCAGGAGTTACCAGAAGAAAAATTGCAGCGCCTGGTCAGGTTACAACGGGGAGATGAATTCGACGAATGGCGCATGCAGGTAGCCGCCCGGGACATGCTGGAGTTATATCGTCGGCATGGCTGGCGGCAGGCGCGTATCGTGGCACGAGCCGAACCCGTGGGGAAGAACGACTTCGATGTCAATTACTACATCAGCGAAGGCGCGCCAACCCGCATCTCCAGGATCTGGTTCAAGGGACACGGAGTGTTTCCTCAGGCACGACTGCGGAGGGAGATGGAACTGTCTGCCGGGGATGTGGCCGATGTCGAAAAGCTGCAAGCATCCTGCCAGCGACTGCTCCAGTTCTATCGTCAACAAGGCTACCTGGAAGCCGTGGTCGAAGCGGAGCCTATCGATGCTCAGGCCGATGCACACTGGGTGGTGGTGGCGATAAGGCTGAACGCTGGACCACGCCTGCACTTCCGGTTCAGCGGCAACCGTATTTTCAGTGACGCCGCCTTGCGCCAGCAGTTGAACCTGGAGGAGGCTAGTGAGCACTTGGAGGTGGAGAGGCTGGCGGGACGGCTGGTGAGCTTCTACCGGCACCACGGTTATGCCCGGGCCCACGTCGACTGGCGTGTAAAGTTGAAGAAGGGAAGACACCGGAAAGAAGTGCATTTCTTTATCAGCGAGGGCCGCCGGGTGCGGGTGCGGGCCATAGACTTCGTTGGCAATACTGCCTTTGGTGATGAGGTGCTGCGGAACTACATCTACAATGCCCTGCTGGGTGCCATCGACCAGAACCTGGCGGGGCAGGCGCTGGACCGAGGAGATCTCGATCCCCTGGGTGGCGGTTACCCCTGGAGGGGAAAATCGCGCCGCCCGAAACGGGATGAGGGACTGTTCCTGGAACTGGTGCCAGCCCGGGTCTACCTGCAAGCGGCCTACCGGCAAGCGCTGGAGGAGATCGCCGATCTGTATCGTTCCCACGGGTACCTGCGCGTTCAGGTCGGCCCGCAGTTGCTCTCCTATGACGACAGCGGGGCCAATCTCTACATAAGTATTCCCGTGCGGGAAGGAGTACAGACACGCATTGAATCGATTTCCTTTGCCGGCAACCAGGCGGTGGCGGCCGCTACGCTGCTGGAGACAATCGAGAGCGATGGCCGGGTATCTCCGGGGAAAGCGCTGGATCTCTACGGCGTGGAACGGCTCCGGCGCCGCCTGCTGGATGCCTACCAGCAGCGGGGTTATCTCTATTGCCAGGTAAAGAACAAGCTGCTCTTTTCCCGGGATAATTCCCTGGCGGAGGTGACCTTCGAGATAGAGGAAGGACCACAGGTACGAGTGGGGCGGGTGCTGGTGCGGGGCAACGTCGACACCCGCGACACCGTGTTTGCCCATCTAGTGACGTTTCAACACGGCGATGTCTATTCCCCGGCCCGCGCCCGCCAGATCAGGCATGCCCTGGACGGCCTGGGAATCTTCACTGGTGCTGACATCAAGCTCATCGATCCGGAGGTCATGGCCCGGGAAAAGGATCTACTGGTCGAAGTACGTGAGCGGCTCACCCAGTCGCTGACCTTCAGCCCGGGCATTTCCACTGCCGAGGGTGTACGCCTGCAAATCGATTACACCCATCGCAACCTGCTGGGTTATGCCCTGGAATTCGTGGGCCGGGCCAAAGTCAACTACCTGGCCTTCTACCCCCTCTACCCGCAGTGGGAGGATCGCTACCAGCGCATGTCATTCTGGGAGGGGTTGGAGGGCTACCTGTTGGCTGGCCTGCACTGGCCCCGGGTGTGGTTCAGCAGCGAGGACCTGGCTGCCCGTATCGATCTGCTGGGCCTGCAGGATCACGCCATTTCCCACGACCTGGCCAAGTTTTCCCTGACCCCGGGCCTGGACTGGACCTTCGAACACAACCTGTCGTTGACGGCGGAGACGGAACTGGAGTTCGACCGCCTGGGTTGCCTGGGAGGGGAATGCGGGGGGCCCACCCACAAGTACCTGCGCTACGATGAGGGTAGCCTGTTGCTGGCCTGCCTGCGCCCCAAGTTCTCCTGGGACCTGCGCGACGATTTCTTTCGCCCCCACCGGGGACTGTTGTTGATGCTGATGAGCGAACTGGCGGGCAACCTGCTGACCGACCGGGAGGTGCTGTACCTGAAGCTGGACGGAACTATCAGCGGCTACCTGCCGCTGTCACGACGGGTAACCCTGGCCCTGTCGGTGCGCAGCGGGTTCATCTTCAATCTCACCAGCGACTCCCGCACCCCCTCGCACAAGCTATTCTGGTTGGGGGGCCGCAACAGCGTGCGCGGCTTCAGCGAAGAGGGATTGATCCCGGCGGACCAGAGCAATCCCGAGGATCCCGGCAACCCCTGCGTACTGGTTGAGGAAGAAGGCGAAGAAAAGTGCGTGTCCATGGGGGGAACGGCTCTGCTGTTGCTTAAGGCGGAATTGCGGTTTCCGCTAGTGGCCGACATACTCGACGGTGCCATATTCATCGACCTGGGCAACCTGTGGATGCGCCCGGAGAACTTCCGTCCCTACGACCTGCGCCCGGCCGCCGGGCTGGGCGTACGCGTGAACACCCCGGTGGGTCCCCTGGCCTTCGACGTGGGGTTCAACCTGGCCCCCGATGCCGCCCGCCGGGAGGAGAGCTGGAACCTGCACTTCAATATCGGGGTGTTCTGAATCCGTCGGTTGCCTTTACCCTGCAGTTGCATAAGCAACTGCGGGGTTGCAGTGTTGCCGGTTGAGTTGGCGGACCCGGACAGCGCTTCGCGCCACGGCCCGGAAATTCACTTTTGGTGACCTTTGCAGTTTGCGAAGCATGGCCCAGATTCCCGCATCAGCACCAGTTCATCATGAAACCCCAACGTTGCTTTTTGCAACGTTGGGGTTTACAGCAATGGGGTGTTCAGGGGACGACGTGAAAGTCGTAGTCCTGGTTGAGATCGTCCATCTTCTTCCATAAGTCGGAAAGATCGTTGTAAAAGACCAGCATGTCATGCAGCTTGCCGGCCGAGTCCATGGCGTGTTTCTTGAAAACGGCTTCTTTCTTGAATCCCAGCCGTTTCAACAGGGCGATGGCGTCGCGGTTGTCTTCCCGAACCTCGGTTTGGATCTTCTGCACCCCACGCATGATGGCCCGGTCATACAGCTCTCTGAGCAGGAACTTGCCCAGGCCCTTCTTGCGCAGGCGAGGGTGGATGACGATGCGGATCCTGGCCACGTGGGTGGACCAGCCGTGGCGCTCGGTATGCAGGGTGGCATCGGCCACTACCTGCTCGTGGTCGTTGTCGCGCTTGATGGCCAGGATGGGCAGTACCTGGTCGTAGTCCAGGTTCTGGCACCAGTTGGTGACTACTTCCCGCTGGGTGACGTCGTGTTTGAAGTAGCGACGGTCGCGCAGGGGCAGTTCCTTGAAAAACTTGTGCAACCGGTCGCGGTCATCGCGGCGCATGGGACGGAGCCACACCTCCAAACCGTCGGCCAGTTCCACCCGCTTGGGGTACTCGGAAAAGTCCATCAGTTCGCTGTCGCCGCTGTGCATGATTCCTCCGTTTCCAGCAAACACAATTAGAACAAACAAACCCCGGAAGTGTCAACGCCACCGGCCGGGTGGGTTCCCACGTCGTTCCCACTGCTTGCCCCGGCCGCCGCTGTTGTCCTAGAATGGCGGGCGAGCGAGGAGAGGCCATGGGCGATAAGCTGGTGCTCTACGTCGAAGACGATCCTCACAACTTCCTACTGGTCAAGCGGGCACTGGAAGCCATGGGGGGGGTTCAGGTACAACAGGCACTGGACGGTGAACAGGGCCTGCAGCTGATTGGCCAGCTGCACCCCGACCTGGTGTTGGTGGACATCCAGTTGCCGGGCATGGATGGCCTGGAATTGACTCGCCGCCTGAAGGCCGACGAACAAGTACGCAACGTGCCGGTGGTGGCCCTGACCGCCAATGTCATGCGCGGAGAACGCCAGCGGGCCTTGCAGGCCGGCTGTGCCGACTTCGTGGCCAAGCCCTTCAACCTGGGGGAATTCCGTAAGTTGGTGGCTGCTTACCTGGAGGACGAGAATGGAGACTGCTGACGACCGCTAGCCGGAACCCTTTAGGTTGCGATCCACGATGTTGCGGATGAACTTCATCGACTCTTCGTCAAAGTTGACGAATTCGATACCCAGGCCCGGAGGATTGTCGCTGCCGCCGGGGGGGTTCACCCGCACCACCCGGCCCAGACCCTCGATCAGCTTGGCTCCATCACGCAGGTAGAACTGCAGGTAGACGAGCGAACCCTCTTCGCGCAACTGCTCGGTACGGATGAACATGCCGCCCATGCTGATATCGGTGGAGTACTCGGAGAGGAACTCCTCCAGGGTGTCGAAGCGAAACTGGATCAGTAGTGACAGCGGGGCACGCGGATAACGGCGTCTCTCGTCTTTCTGAGATGATTTGCTCATACCTCCTCCCGAAACGGTTGATCACCAGTGTAGCCAGGCACGGCCGCCACGGTCAAGCGGTCATTTCTTTGCCCTGGAAGCCGCGAGCGCGTATCATCGGGACATGGTGTCGAGCGACAACGTGAGCATGGCGACCCGGGCCCTGGGCGGACCGGTACAGGGCAACTTGAGCATGCAACGCTGCGTGCTGGTGCAGGTACAGGGTCCCGATCCGGGACACGCCCATGCCCTGGGCAGCGGGCGCGCGGTAGTAGGCAAGAGCCCGGACTGCGACATCTGCCTGGCCGACGTAACCGTCAGCCGGCGCCACTTCGAGATCGTCAGCGAGGGAGATCGTTTCCTGTTGCGAGACCTGGGCAGCACCAACGGCACCCTGCTCGACGGAGCCGAGGTGAAGGAGGCCTTCCTGCGCCCGGGCATGCTCATCCAGGCCGGTGAAGTGGCCCTGCGCTTCCAGACCGCCTTCGATTCCGTCCAGGTCACGCCTTCGACCCGCGAGAGTTTCGGGGGATTGCTGGGACGCTCGCTGCGCATGCGCGAGATCTTCAGCCTGCTGGAACGGGTGGCGCCCACCGACAACACGGTGTTGTTGCAGGGGCAGACGGGTACCGGCAAGGGTGAGGCGGCCCGGGCCATACACGACAACTCCAAGTACAGCCGTGGCCCGCTGGTGGTGGTTGACTGCGGAGCCGTGGCACGTACTCTCATAGAGAGTGAGTTGTTCGGGCACGTACGCGGGGCCTTCACCGGGGCCAACGCCAATCGCAAGGGGGCGCTGGAAATCTGTCGGGGAGGCACCCTGTTCATAGACGAGCTGGACGAT
>QMME01000304.1 GCA_003647095.1 Deltaproteobacteria bacterium | reverse complement strand
CCTGCCACAACGGCCAGTTCGGCGCCTGCAGCAACCTGGACTTCTCCATCGACTTCGACCAGTGCGGCCCCCAGTGCGGCCCCTGCGAGGAGAACCGGGCCGATTCCTGCAAGGTGGGCACCTGCGCCTGCGGCGACGGCGGTGCCTGCACCGCCCCCGACATCTGCTGCAGCGGCGGCTGCATCGACGGCAACAGCGACGGCAACTGCGGAGCCTGCGGCCGGGTGTGCGCCGTGGACATGGCCAATACCGTCAATCCCCGCTGCCAGGACGGCAGCTGCATCTCCGACGGCTGCCTGCCCGGCTGGCTGGACTGCGACGGAGACAGCCAGAACGGTTGCGAGACCGCCGAGAGCACCACGGACTGCGGCGCCTGCGGGGCCGACTGCTCGGCGGTGGCCCACGTCGAGGAGGTGGTCTGCGAGCTGTCCGAGGATGGTTCATCCTGCGGCTACAACGGAGACGGCTCCGTGGGCCTGGGCTGCGAGCTGGGCTGGTACGACTGCGACGGCAATCGCACCAACGGCTGCGAGACCCCGGTGGATGGCGGCAACTGCGGCGGTTGCGGCCTGGCGTGCAGTTCGCAGTGCCTGTTGCATCCCGACGGTGACCGCTACTACTGCGGCTGCACCGGAGACGGCGATTGCGGCACGGGTGGCCTGTGCTGCAACGGCGAGTGCGCCCTGGACAGCGACCCGCGCCACTGCGGCAGCTGCGCCAACGACTGCACCGCCCAGGTGCAGCATGCCGCGGCCACCTGCGCGGACGGCCAGTGCGGTCACGGCCAGTGCGACAGCGGCTGGCTCGACTGCGACGGCAACGCCGCCAACGGCTGCGAGCTGGCCATGGACGATGACAACTGCGGCAGCTGCGGCTTCGCCTGCGGCGCCAACGCCTCCTGCGACACCTCGAGCGGCACCTGCGCCTGCGTGGACAACTACGGCAACTGCCTGGACGGCTGGACGGACGGCTGCGAGACCGATCTCACCTCCACGCCCGCTCACTGCGGCTCCTGCGACCACGACTGTGCCGATGACCTGCAGCATGTCACCGAGCCGCTCTGCAACGGGGGCAGCTGCGACTTTGCCGCCTGCCAGTCCGGCTGGGACAACTGTGACGACAACCGCAGCAACGGCTGCGAGCAGGATATCTGGCAGACCACCGCCTGCGGCAACGACTGCAACAGCCTGTTGAACTGCGAAGACGAGATCCAGAACGCCAGCGGCACCAACTGCAACGCCGGCAACTGCGACTACACGGCCTGTCTGTCGAGCTACGACGACTGCGACGGCAACCGCGGCAACGGCTGCGAGGAAGGCATCTGGGAAACCAACGACTGCGGCACCAACTGCAACAACCGGGTGGACTGCAACCAGCAGATCCAGCATGCCAGCGGTACCACCTGCGACAGCGGGTTGTGCGATTACGGCAACTGCGACCAGGGCTACGACGATTGCAACGCCAACCGGCAAGATGGTTGCGAGCAACACATCTGGGCCACCAACAACTGCGGCAGCAACTGCAATGACACCAAGGACTGCAACCAGGAGGTGCAGAACGTCATGAACCCCTCTTGCAACCAGGGCTTGTGCGACTACGACCAGTGCAGCTGGTGCGCGATTCCCGGCAGTGGTCCGGGCTTCTGCTTCAGCGACTGCAACGGCAACCGCTCCGACGGCTGCGAGTACAACCTCTGGCAGGTGGACGACTGCCGGCACAACTGCTCGGACGTCGGCGACGACTGCACCACCGATGTCTTGAACGCCAGCGGCGTACGCTGCGTGGGCTCCTGCGACTACGAAACCTGCAACAACGGCTTCGGCGACTGCGACACCAACAAGGCCAACGGCTGCGAGATCAACCTGCAGAGCGACAAGGACCACTGCGGCGGCTGCAATTACGACTGCGACGATCACGTGGACAATGCCAGCGGCATCTACTGCAGCACGGGGCTGTGCAACTACCAGTCATGCTGGAACAACTACGGCGACTGCGATTCCAACCGTCAAAACGGCTGCGAGCAGAGCTTCCGCCTGGTCGACGCCTGCGGCAACAGCTGTGGCACCCTGAAAGATTGCACTCAAACGGTACAACATGCCACCGGCATTCTCTGCAACACCAGCGGCAGCTGTGATTATAGCAGCTGCGAGAGCAACCACTGGGGAGATTGCAACAACAACCGCGCCGACGGCTGCGAGACCGATCTCTGGGTAGACGGCAACTGCGGTTCCTGCGGCCACACCTGTCCCTCGGGTTGGATCTGCATCGGAGGCACCTGTACAAACCCGAATTGACAGCTTTCGCCGGCAGGCTCAGAAGCGCCCGCCCACCAGCAGCAAGCCGCCCCCCGGCAGAATGCCCAGGGAGACCGTGTCGCCGGACGGCGAGGTGGACGGCTCACAGCCGGGTTCGCGGTAGGTGTAGTACATGATCAGCCCGGTGGTGAGGGCCGCCGCGGCCAGGATGTCGGCGGTGATGGCCACTCCCAGCCAGGCGCGGTACTTCGCCAGCCGCTCGTTCTGCACCGCGGTGACCCCGGTCTGGTAGGCAATGTCGTGGTAGTGGCTGGAAGCGATGTGTCCGCCCACCGCCAGCACCGCACCTGCTCCCACCATCAATCCCCAGGGCCAGAACTTGCGCCACCAGGGACGGTCCGGGGCCGGCGGGGCCAGCGGTTCTCCCCGGGCTGACTGCTGCTCCTGCACGGCCGCGGCGGCCTGGCTGCCACCCTGCTTGACCTCGATCCCCTGGGCCGGCTTGCCGGTGGCCAGGAAGCCGGCCAGCTCGCCGGTGGCGTCCATCAGGGTGCGCCGCCCGCTGGCCGGCCACTCCATCCAGGCCTCGCGCAACGGCTTGCCGGAGACCAGGTCGACCAGGGCGGCGGCCAGGTAGGCCTTGTCTTCCTTCTGCAGGCGGCGAACCGCCACCAGGCGGCGGACTCCCAGCCGGTCTCCCAGCCAGGGCCACCAGTGCTCCGGCAGCGATTCCCGGCCCGGGGGCAGGCGGATGCAGGGGTGCTCCTGGTCGAAATCGAGCGCCCCTTCGAAGGAAAGCTGCACCCGCACGGTTACCGTCTCCGGGCCCACCTCCACCAGCCGATTGGCGAAACCGACACCTTCCTTTTCCAGGCGCAGGTGGTAGCGGCCGTGGGGCAGGCGTCCGATGTAGGGGGTAATACCCATCTCCACCCCGTCCACCAGCACCCGCGCCCCGGCCGGTTCGCTGTCGGCCACCAGCTTGCCGCGGGAGAGTTTCTCCAGGCGGGCCCGGGCGCGCTTCCACAAGCCGACGATCTTGGGCGCGTACTGGCGCCGGCTGAGCTTCATCAGCGGCCGGGTGTGCAGCACCTGCAGGAAGGTATCCAGGGCCTCGGACTTGCGGCCCAGCTCGTAGAGGCTGATGCCTTCGAAGATCTTCGTCTTCACCCACAGGGCCCAGCGCTCGGGACCGGGCGGCGTGGCCGGCAGCCCGGCCAGCACCAGGCGCAGGGAAGAAAGAGCCTTGCGGTACTCGAAGCTGTAGGACTGGATGTAGCCCTGCTGAAACAACCCGCTCAGGCGCGACAGGCTCTCGGCACCGGCAGCGGCGCGCACCCCGGCAGACAGCAGGCGCACCAGCTTGCCGGCGCCCAACACCTGCAGGCTGCTTCTCTTCAGGTGATGCTGCAGGGCGGCCGCCGCCCGCGCCAGCGATTCCTGCTCACCCTCGTGGGCCAGGGCCACCACCGCCACCGGCCCGCCGGCCTCGTTCGGGGAAGCAGTCGCCGGGCCGGGCGAGAGCAACGGAGTCAACAACAACAACCCTTGCGCCAGCCGGTAGTGCATCGAACCAGTCCCTCCATGCCGGAAAAACTCCCGTCAACGCGATGGCGTCAACATATCACCTGGGTGGCGGCAGGCAAGTCAAAATAGCGGAAGAGGCCCTTCCGACCACGGCGACGTAAATATTGACACCGGCCCCGGACCGGGGCAAAACAGGCCGGAGTGGAGGGGAGTCCCCATGAGAACATCACTGCTGCTTTACTGCCTGCTGCTGCTCGCCGCCGTGCCGGGGTTGGCGCGGGCAGGGGGTGACGCCGCTCCGGCCGGGGTGGCGGAACAACCTCCCCGGGCCAGCCTGATGATGTGGCACCTGAGCCCGGGCGGGGGGGCCAGCCCGGAGCTGGCCACTCGCATGGAGCGCGTTCTGCGCCGGGCACTGGAGGAAGCCGCCGGCGAGCGGCTGCTCAAGGCCATGGTGATGGATTCGCTGCTGCTGGTGGAGGGCAACGAGAAGTACCTGCGCTGCGGCATGGGCCCTGCCTGCCTGGCCGGGCTGGGGCAGGCGGCCGGCCTGCAGCAGGTCATCGCCGGCGAGGTGGCCAAGCACGGGGGCACGGTGTTGTTCCACCTGGTGCTGGTGGACGTGGCCCAGGCCCGGGTGATGAGCCGCTGCCGGGTGGAAAGCGCCCTGCAGCCGTCGCCGGGGGTCATAGCCGAGATGGTCACCGCCATGCTGCATCCCCGGGACTACCGGGGCCGGCTGGTTGTGCTGGCCGGCGAGGACGGCGCCGAGGTGCTGCTCGACGACAGGCCCGTGGGACACACCCCGCTCGACCCCCTCGAGGATCTCGTCGCCGGCGAGCACCGGCTGCTGGTGAGAAAACCGGGATTCATCGACTTCAGCCGCCGGGTACGCGTACCATATAAAAGCAGCGTCACCGTGGAGGTGGAGCTGGTGCGCCGGGTGGCTCCCCGGCGCCCCTTCTGGGCCGACTGGCCCTTCTGGACGGCGGCCGGGGTGGGCGCGGCCCTGCTGGGAGTGGGCGGCGGGTTGTACTACGACGCCGGCATCCTGGATGACAACCTGCAGGTTTGCATCCGCGACGGCTGTGGCAAGGAAGACGAGTACCGGGACCGGGTCGACGCCCGCAAGACCCAGGCCTACGTCATGTTCGGACTGGGTGGAGCCGGGCTGGCGGCGGCGGGCATCATCGCGCTCATCGACGTGGCCTCGGCCGGGCCGGAGGCGGCGGGCAGGGACGACAACGCACCCCGGCTGGAGTTCACCCCCCTGCCCGGGGGAGGAATGCTGGGGTTCGGTTGGCGATACTGATGACGGTTCGTGCGAGTTCAGAGTTCAGAGATATTTGATTGAAGCAACCTTCCAGGTTGCCTGATCGGGAGGCGGGAGATGAAAAGAGCGCTGGTTGTCATGCTGGCGGGCTTGCTGCTGGGGGCATGTTCCGAGTCCATCGAAAACTTCACCTGCACCAGGAACCTCGACTGTCGTACCGGCCTGCAGTGCAACCCGGCGGGCGAGTGCGTGGAGGCGAAGGAGTTGAAGATCGAGCAGGTGGCCTTGCCCGACGCGGTGTTGGGCGAGACCTACGAGCAGGGGCTACGCGCCAGCGGCGGCATCACTCCCTACTCCTGGAGCATGACCGTGGTCGAGGG
>QMME01000303.1 GCA_003647095.1 Deltaproteobacteria bacterium | reverse complement strand
CAACGCGGCCTGCTGCCCGAGAAAAAGAAGCCCCCGGGATAAACCCCGCCGGCACCCCCAACGGGTGCCACACTCACCTCTCCCGCCTGAAAATGACGGCCACCTGGTCCGCCAGGACCGGCGTGCAACTGCGGAAGCCAGAAGTTGGCGATCCGGCCGGCTTTACGACTCTCCAGTCTCTGCGTGCTGGTGCTGTCCCTCCCTTCTGCCCCGATACGGCACCAACTGACATACAACAACGCCCAGCCAGCACCTCCTCAATTACCTTTTCCCCGTCATTACCGGTACTAGGGGACTGTCCCTATTGGCCGCTAGGTGCTGCCTGCGGTTGCAGCAGCTGCAGTACCTCGGCCGCGCCTCCGTGTTCGTTGTCGGTGCCGGTGCGGCGGGGACAGGCCCGGAGGGCGGAGGCGGTGGCGTTTTTCATGGAGAAGCAGAGGCCCCCGGCCCGGTCCACCAATTCCAGGGCGGTGACATCGTTGCCACTGTCTCCCACGTAGGCCAGTCTGGACAGATCGATACCCAGGCGGTGGGCCACGAAACGCAAGGCCTCGGCCTTGTCCACCCCGGCGGCGGCGATGGAGATGCCCAGGTGGCGTCCCTTCCCGGAAGTCACGACGGAACAGCGATTGCCGACCAGGCGCGGCAGACTCCGCAGCAGTCGCTTGTGGAAACGACAGCGCCGCGCCCGGATGCGCACCACCCCGTAGCCGGGCTTGTCTGCCGGGCGGCAGGCTCCCATCTCCACCTGCAGGTCGCCGCTGCCGGGATTGCCCCAGGCGGTGTAGACCTGTCGGCAGCCGCTGCGGGAGATGAGCGCGCACATGGTTTGCACGTCCCGGCGGTTGTCAATCACCTGCATGCGAATCAGCTTGCCGTCCGGGGTGGTGATCACCGCCCCGTTGCCGAAGACCAGCGGCAGGTCGGCACCGAGTCGCCGGGCCTGCTCGAGCGCCCGGTCGGGAAGACGCCCGGTGGCCACGCCCAGGTGACCGCCGGCCCGCCGGAAACGCCGGACCTGCTTCAGCACCCGCGGTGAGATGCCCCCGCCCTCCCGCAGGGCGGTGCCGTCGAGGTCGGTGTAGAGATGGGTGATGCCCCTGCCGGCCGGCCGGCAGAGGCCGGCTCGACAAACGGGCCGGCTCGGCAACCAGTTGGCCGGGCTCGAGCAAGAGGGGCAGTCGGCAGGGGCGCAGTCGACGGTCGCCCGGATGCGCTCGCGGTGCCGGGCGACTGTGCGATTGCCCACCATGCGGAAGGCAGGCCGGCAGGGAGGACACGCCGGGCAGATGTCGGGCAGTAGGACGCAGTCCCGGTCTTGCCGGCAGGACAGGCCGTCGTCCCCAGCCAGCAGCGCCCCCGGGGCAACCGCCAGCAGGACCACGAGCAATGACACGCGCGGCATCTCGCTCTCCCGCGTCCCGGCCCGGCTAGGGTCGCTCGCCCCCGAGCAGCTTGTCGATGACCTGGCGGTACTGTTCCAGTGATCGGGCTCCCACCAGCTTGCGGCCGTTTACATACACCGTGGGGGTACCCTTCACTCCCAGTTGCCGGGCCTGCTCGAGGTCCCGTTCCACGGCCGGGGCGAAGGTGTGGTGGGCCAGGTCACCCGAGAACCTGCCCAGGTCCAGGCCCAGGGCACCGGCATAACCCTCGAGATCGAACTGCTCCAGGCGACGCTGGTTGGCATAGATCATGTCGTGCATCTGCCAGAACTTGCCCTGGGCCCCGGCCGCCAGGGCCGCCTCGTGGGCCAGGGACGCCTGCTTGTGAAAGGGCAGGGGGAAGTGCTTGAACACCAGCCGCACCTGGTCTGGATACTGCTCGAGCAACTGCTGCAGGGTGGAGTTCAACCTGGCGCAGTAGGGGCACTGGAAATCGGCGAACACCACCATCACCACCGGGGCCTGTTGCGGGCCCAGGCTGGGGGCATCGCCGATGTCCACCTGGCGAATCTCGATCTTTTCCGGCTCGGCTCTCCGTTCCTCCTGCCGGGTGGTGGGCCGGCGCTCGCTGTAGCCGCAGGCCACCAGGCGCCGGTAGAGAGCGTCGCCGGAGCCGCCGGCCGCCCGGGCCTGGGCGAGCAGTGGCCGGGTCATCTGCAGGAAATAGTCGAGACCGCGGGCGCCGCCGGCCTGGCGGCCGTTGATGAAGAACGTGGGTGTTCCCCGCACCCCCAGCCGGGTGGCCTCCTGGATGTCGGCTTCGATGGTGGCGATGGTCTCCTGGCTGGAGAAATCGGTGCGGAACCTGTCCATGTCGAGTTGCAACTGCTCGGCCAGTTCGAACACCAGCTGCTCGTCCAGGCGCCGGGAGTTTTCAAACAGCAGCCGGCTCATGGGCCAGAAGCGGCCCTGGCGTCCGGCGGCCACCGCCGCCTGGGCCGCCGGCATGGCACCCCGGTGAAAGGGCATGGGGTAGTGGCGGAACACCAGGCGCGCGTCGTTGCCGAGTTCGTCCAGCAGCCGCTCCATGGTGCCGGCGGCGCGGCCGCAGAAGGGACACTGGAAGTCCATGAACTCGACGATGGTGACCAGTGCCCCCTGGCGGTTGCCGGCCACCGGTGCCTGCCCGGGAACGCTTACCTTGAATACCGGCGGCTCCCCCTGTACGCAGGCGGGCCGGGCATCGCCGGCAGCAGCGGCTACCGCCGGCAGGCGGGCACCGGCCGGCCGCTGGTGGGCCGCCGGGCTGCAGGCAGCCAGCATCACCGCCAGCGATACCGCCAGGCGAATGGAAGCGGCGGTGCTGCGTGAAGTGACAATCCCCTTGAGCATGAACGACCTCCTTGCCTCGCCGCAGGCTAGCACGATTGACAGCTCCCCGCCAAAGGAAGAAAATGGCTCCGTCCATGCAACTTGCCCGCCTACAGCCTGTCGAGGCCTTCATCGTCTTCGGCATCATCGTCTTCATCGTCGTCCTCGCGCTGGCACAGAAAAAGCTGCGCCGGCGGCGCCGGCAGCTGCTGGAACGGCTGGCGCGGCAGAACGGCGGGCGGGTGTTGCCCGGCTCCTGGATGCGGCAGCCGAGAATGGAATTCGAGGTCTGCGGCCAACCGGCGGTGTGGCGCTATTTTTCCACGGGTTCCAAGAACGAGGTTCGCTACACCCAGGTGGAAGTAAGCCTGCCCCCGGGTGAGCTGCCGGAATTGCACGTCTACCCGGAATCGGTCCTGAGGCGGCTTTCCAAGGTCTTCGGGGCCCAGGACGTGGAACTGGGAGACGAGTTTTTCGACTCACGCTTCCTGATCAAGTCCAAACCCGAACAGGCGGCCCGCGAGGCACTCGGCGAACCGGTGCGCCTGGCCCTGTTGGAGGCGTACAACCTGCGTGGCAGCAAGCACGTGGATCTCACCGTCTCTCGGCGCAAGCGCCTGCTGCGCATCCGCAAGCTGGGCTGGCTGGACGACTACGACCTGGCCGAGCGCTTCCTGCAACTGGCCCGGCAGGTGGCCTGCGGTGTTCTGCCGGCCTGCGGGGTGGCCGTGGCCGACGACGGGAAGGTGTCCGGGCGGGAGCGGCCGCGGCAGTCCCTGTGTCCGGTATGCGGGTTGCCGGTGGAGGAGGCCTACTGCACCTACTGCCGTAATTGCGGGGCCCGGCATCATCCGGAATGCTGGCAGCTCAACGACGGGTGCGGTGCCTGCCGGCCAGACGGCGGGCCGATTGCTGTTGCCTAATGGTGCCGCTTTTGCTACAGCTGGGCGGCAACATACAACCGGGAGCCCGAGTATGACCCTGCATCATAGCAGCGAACTTCGCCAGGTGATGGCCGAGGCGCAGGACATCGCCAGCCAGGTGGGGCAGAAGTTCACCACCGCGCACCTGTTACTGGCGCTGTTTACCGTTCCCAACCGGGCCGAGATCCTGCTCAAGGAAAAGCAGGTGGACGAGGACACCATCCTGGCCATCGTGCACTCGGTGGACGAGGAAGCCGGCGATTCCGTCCGCCTGGCCTACAGCAAGGCCCAGCAGATAGCCGAGGGGTGCGGGGCCGAGGCCATCGACTGCCTGCACCTGCTGATTGCCATGTGCGGCATGCGCCAGTGCCTGGCCTACGATCTGCTGCGACGCTCCGGGTTGAGCATGCCGCAGTTCCGCAACACCGCGCTTTCATACGTCACCGGCCGCCTGCCCCGACGGCTCACCGTCAAGCGCCAGGCCGCCGGGAGGCCGGCGCTCACCTCGGCCCCGCCGGCCTCGCTTCCCCCCGTGCAGTCGCATCCCCCGTTGCGGGCGGAGCCGGTCCCGGATCGCGCTGCGCCGGCCGGAGATGAGCCTGACGACGAGGCCGAGGCCGACGAGTTGGAACGCCGTACCATCGAGGCCGGCAACGAGTCGCGGCCACCCACCGACTGGGACCTGGAGCCCACCCGCTTTCCCATCCTGCACCGCCTGGGCAGGAACCTAACCGCGCTGGCGGCGCTGGGAAGAATCGATCCCCTGGTGGGGCGGGAACGCGAGGTCACCGAGGTGATCGATACCTTGCTCAAGCGTCGTGCCAACAACCCGCTGCTGATCGGCGAGCCAGGAGTGGGCAAGACGGCCATCGTCGAGGGCCTGGCCCTGAGTATCGTGAACGGCGACAGCCAGGCCGCACCCCTGAACAAGCGGCGCATCGTGGAACTCGACGTCGCTTCCCTGCTGGCAGGCACCCAGTTGCGGGGGGCTTTTTCCGAGAAGATGCAGCAAATCCGCCGCGAGGTGCGCCGCGCCGAGGGGCAGGTGATCGTCTTCTTCGACGAGATGCACACCCTCATCGGGGCCGGGGCCACCGGCGACAGCGCCCAGGATGCGGCCAACGAGCTCAAGGCCGCCCTGGCCCGGGGCGAGTTCCCCTGCATCGGCGCCACCACCCACGACGAGTACCGGCGTTTCGTGGAGCAGGACGCGGCCCTGGTGCGGCGCTTCCGGCCCATCCAGGTGCCCGAGCCCGACGCTCAGCAGACCCTGGCCATCCTGCGGGGCATCGCCGACGAGTATGCCCGCCATCACGGCGTGGCCTACGACAGCGAGGCACTGGAAGCCGCCGTGCACCTTTCCTCCCGCTACCTTACCGAGCGTTGCCTGCCCGACAAGGCCATCTCGCTCATCGACCTGGCCGGCTCGCGGGCGCGCCGCTCCGGGCGGGTGCGGGTGGATCGCCAGGCGGTGGCCCGGGTGGTCTCCAGCATGGCCGGCGTACCCATCGAGCGCCTGCTCATGACGGACGCCGAGCGGCTGCTGAACATGGAGAAGATCATCGGCCTGCAACTGATCGGACACACCGCCGTGGTGCGCGCCATCGCCGATGTCATCCGCCGCAACTACGTTGGCTTCGGCAGCGCCCGGCCCATCGGCTCGTTCCTGTTCCTGGGTCCCACCGGGGTGGGCAAGACCGAGTGCGCCCGGACCCTGGCGGCTTTCCTGTTCGGCAATTGCGAGGCGCTGGTCAAGCTCGACATGAGCGAGTACTCGGAGTCGCATTCCACCT
>QMME01000302.1 GCA_003647095.1 Deltaproteobacteria bacterium | reverse complement strand
CGGCCACCGTCCTGCCCTGCCACCCCGTGCGGATGGAAGATAGTATACCACGGAGCGGGGGAGGGCGGGGGGATTTTCAAGACGCTGCCGGCCGCGGCGCCGGTCTTGCTGCCGTGGCGGCAGCCGGCCCCGGTTTTCCGTGAGCGAGTGCCACCCCGCCTGCGCCAGGGCACGCCAGAGGAACCGGACCCTTCGGGGTACGGACAACCGCCGTATTTGATACGAAAACCGTGTCCTCGTATTATTGTGACATGAAGAACATCACCATATCCATGGAGGAAGAGCTGGCCCGCTAGGTCAGGGTCAAGGCCGCCGAGCGGGACATGAGCGTATCGCGCTACATCAGGGAGATGCTGCACCGACAGATGCAACAGGCAGAGGAATACCGCCGGGCCATGAAGAAGAACATCGTCCGGCGGCCTCGCGATCTCAGTGGTGGACGCGCCTACCCCGGCCGGGCTCAGCGCGGGAAGTTGACCGTTCCCTCGTCGGCCACGGGGATGCGGAAGGCGCCGAACTCCACCTCGCCCTCCAGGCGGTAGCTCACCTGGGGCTTGGCCAGCAACGGCCCCACCGAGGGATCCTCGCGGGCCGAGAGCATCCCCGAGCTGATCTCGTAGGAGGTCTCGCTGTTGCCGGGGATGTCCTCCTCCACCGGCAGCCGGCCCTCGCTGAGCAGGTGTCCCTCGGCGGTGATGCGGTAGACGATCTGGCGCACCTTGACCTTGAAGGTGTTCTCGTTGGTGAGGGTGATCTCGAAGTTGAGCCGGAACTCCTGGCCCGAGAAGCGCTCGGCGTTGGCCCCGGTGACCTTCATGGTGGGCAGCCGGGGAAGCGGCAGCGAGCCCGAGTCGCCGGCGCTCACCACCAGCGGCTCGCCCGGCCCGGCTATGCGGCAGGTCAGCTTCAAGCTGTAGGGTATGCGCTCGCGCCCGAGGAAGGTCACGATCTCCTGTGCCTGCTCGGGCCAGGGCAGGGCGTAGTGCACCACGATCTGCCTGCTGTCCCGGCCGGGCAGCTCGGCCGGCGCCTCGGCGGCCTGCTCCACCGGCTCCCGGCCTTCCAGGTCCAGGCGCCACTGGCAGCCGGCCAGCGGGGCCGGTCTCTCGTCGCGGCTGGTCAGGGTGAAGCGCCAGGTGGTCTCCATGCCGTGGAAGGAACGGTTGGTGAACTTGATGCCGGCAAACTCGAGATCTGGCCGGGCGTAGGGAGTTGGCTGCGCCTGCGGTGCCGGCCGGTGAGCGCAACCGGCGCACAGAACCAGCACCCCGGCCACCACGATGTGCAACTTGACCGCGGACATCGCCTACCTCCTGTGACTCGTTACCTTTGCCGGCCAGTCTAGATCCCGGTCCGCCACGGTGTCAAACCAGCTTTTTCTTGTGGCAGTCGGCCCGCTTCTGCTAAACCTCGGCCAGGAGGTGAGCGATGCCCTGGTCGAGCTTCGCCTACAACTACCTCGCCGGCGGCCTGATCTTCCTGGTGGGCATGCTGGTGGGCTGGCGCCAGGGCCAGGTGGGCCTGGCCACGTCGCGGCAACGGCGCACCACCCTGGTGCTGGTAGGCGGCTTCCTGCTGGTCTTCGGCATGCACCTGGCACTGATGCTGGCGGCCGAGGCCGCCCGGGGTTGACCACATGGGCGATCACGTCGTCGGTACGGCACTGGACTACTGGCTGATCATCGGCTACTTCGTGGCCATCCTCGGCTTCGGGGCGTTCTTCGCCCGCTTCACCCGCACTACCAGGGATTTTTTCTTCGGCGGACAGCGTTTCTCCTGGTGGCTGATCGCCTTTTCCTGCGTGGCCACCACCGTGGGTTCCTACAGCTTCTACAAGTACAGCGCCAAGGCCTTCTCCTACGGCCTGTCGAGCAGCATGACCTACCTCAACGACTGGTTCTGGCTGCCGCTGTGGCTGCTTACCTGGCTGCCCATCATCTACTTCATGCGCATCACCTCCATCCCCGAGTATTTCCAGAAACGCTTCGATCGCCCCGCCCGCCTGGCCGCCACCTTCATCCTGCTGGTGTTCATGATCGGCTACGTGGGCATCAACCTGCTCACCCTGGGCAAGTGTCTCAACGTACTGCTGGGCTGGCCGGTGTTCTGGGCGGCGGCCCTGGTGGCGGTGGTGACCGGCGTCTACGTCATGGCCGGGGGACAGACCTCGGTAATCATGACCGACCTCATCCAGGGAGCCTTGCTGCTGGTGGCCGGGTTCGTGCTCTTCTACCTGGGTCTCGACGCCCTGGGCCAGGGCCGGGGAGTGGTGAGCGGGCTGGATAACTTCTGGCACCTGCTGCCGCCCGGACACCGTTATCCCTTCGCCGACTTCAACCGCCCCGCCGATTTCAACTCCGTGGGCATCTTCTGGCAGGATGCCTTCGGCAACGGCGTGGCCTTCTACTTCATCAACCAGGGCCTGATCATGCGTTTCCTGTCCGCCCGCTCGGTGCGGGAAGGGCGGCGGGCCATGGTCTTCATCCTGCTGCTGCTCATGCCCCTGGCGGCCATCGCCGTGTCCAACGCCGGCTGGGTGGGACGGGCCCTGGCCGGGGCCGGCCTGCTCGAGACTCCCAAGGATCTCGACGACATCTTCGTGGTGGTGGCCGCCAAGCTGTGCCAGCCGGGGGTCTTCGGGTTGGTGCTGGCGGCCCTGACCGCGGCTCTGATGTCCACCGCCGACACCCTGATCAACGCCGTCAGCGCCGTGGTGATCAACGACATCTACCGACCCTACCTGGCCCCGGACCGGCCCGACCGTCACTACCTGGCCGCCTCGCGCTGGGTGGCCATCGCCACCGCCGGGCTGGGGCTGGCGCTGGTGCCGGTGTTCGGCCAGTTCGAGTCCATCTACGTGGCCCACGGCACCTTCACCGCCGCGGTCACCCCGCCCATGGCGGTGGCCCTGCTGCTGGGGGTGCTGTGGAAGCGCTACACCCCGCGGGCGGCGCTGTGGACCATGGTGGGCGGAGCGCTGTGCGTGGGCGCGAGCTTCGTCTGGCCCCAGCTCATCACCCCCTTCGCCCACGGCACCCCCATGTTCCCGGACGGACCCGGCCCCCACGCCGCCTACAAGGCCTACACCTATATCCGGGCGCTGTACGCCGTCGCGGTTTCCGCCGCCATCGGGGTGACCGTAACCTGGTTCACCACTCCACGCCCGGCCGAGGCCATCAAGGGACTCACCTGGTCCACCGTCACGGACGCCATGCGCCTGTTCAAGGGAGCCGAGCCCAACCTGGAAGAGGGCTGCCAGGTACGCCTGCGCCCGGTGCTGCGGGACGAAGTCGCCGGGGAGGAGCTGCAGCTGGTCAACCTGCCGGCGGCGGCCCTGGAGAAGCTGCGCGCCCGGCCCGGCGACCTGGTTCACCTGCGCGACGGCCGGCGCTGGCTGGGCGGCCTGCGCTCGGTGCACGCCCGCCTGGGCGAGCCCGGCGGCGAGCCGGGCACCTGCCGGCTGCCCCGCGCCCTGGCGGCCCGGGGCTCGTTGCTGAAGAGCAAAACGCTGCTGGTGGACAAGATCATCTAGCCGCCGGCCGGGGCCAGCGACCAGGTGGACTCCGGGGAGTACTCGAACTTCACGTACCAGTGGCCGGGCGAGAAGTACTCTTCCAGGGCGGTGGTGGGACCATCGACACCCACGGTACGCTGGTGCACCAGGTGATAGGCGCTGAAATCACCGGCCGGCACGGTGACGTTCCCCTGCCCCTGGTTGTCGAAGCGGTGGGTCTCCGACCCGCCCTGCTCCACGTCGCTGGTAGTCGACCAGTTCTGCACCGCCACCCCGGCGTCGTTGGTAAAGGGATAGGGCAGCAGCTTGACGGGGGTCAGGTACCTGCGCTCCACCACCCCGCTGCCCTCCACCACCTGCTCGCCCAGTAGAAACAGTCCCGCATCATCTACCTGGTACCAGCGGGTAGCGATGAGGTTGCCGTTCTGTCTCATCTCCACCCGGTAGGCATCGACGCCGTCGACGTAGCCGGGATCGACACCGGCAACCTTCACCTGCCCCGCCTGGGGAAGCGCCAGCCCGACATCGACCTCGTAGTTCAAGGTCATGTCCTGGTCGAAGCCGAGGAACTCCAACACCGTCTCTCCGTCGCCACCGTTGGAGCCGCCGCCACAAGCGGCCGTCACTCCCAGAACCAGCAGCAACCAGCCGATACCTTTCATGACATCTCTCCCCTGGCGCACCCTGTTACAGCGTCGCCAGAATCTCCCGGGCCCGCTGCTGCGAGCGCGCCAGTACCTCGGTATGCAGCGACTGGCCGTGGGAATCCATGGTCACCACGGCCGGAAAGTCTTCCACCTCGATCACCCACATGGCCTCGGGTACGCCGAATTCCTCCAGCTTGTGCACCTCCACCACCCGGCGCACCGCCCGGGCCAGGATCACCGCCAGGCCGCCGATGGCGTGCAGGTACACCGCCCCGTGCCGCCGGCAGGCCTCCAGGGTGCGCGGGCCCATGCCCCCCTTGCCGATTACCCCGCGCACCCCGTAGCGCTCGATGACCTCGGCCTGGTAAGGCTCCTCGCGCTTGGAAGTGGTGGGACCGGCGGCCACGAAACGCCAGGAGTCGCCATCCCGGGCCACCACCGGCCCGCAGTGGTAGATCATGCCGCCGCGCAGTACTTGGCTGACCTCGCCGGCCTCCTGCTCCACCATGTACTTGTGAGCGGCATCGCGGGCGGTGATCATCACCCCGCTGATGAGCACCTCGTCGCCGACTTTCAGGGCCCTGATCTCCTCCTCGCCGGCAGGCAGATTTATCTTCTTCATGACCTTGTTCCCCGCGTTCTAGTCGATGGAATAATCGTCGTCGCGCACCACCAGGCGCCGGCGCCGGTAGGCCCAGCACATGTAGGTGACGGAGACGAAGAAGCAGGCCGGCAAGCGGTGGCGGGTGCCGATCTTCACCCCCAGCAGGGTGGTGCGGCCCCCGAACCCCATGGGGCCGATCTCCAGCCCGTTGAGCTTTTCGTACATCTCCCGCTCCAGGGCGGCCAACTCGTCATCCGGGTTGCTGTCGTCGAGACGCCGCAGCAGCTGCAGCTTCGACTCCTCGAACGAGGTCATGCGGTCACCGCCGATACCCACTCCCAGGGTACCGGGTGCGCAGCCGAAGCCCTGGGCCTTGTGTGCCGCGGTGAGCACCGCCTTGCGCACGCCCTGAATGTCCCGGCCGGCGGCCAGTTCCGGCGACGGGATGCTGAACTGGCAGCCGCAGTTTTCACTCCCGCCGCCCTTGAGCATGAGGCCGACCTTCACTTCGTCCTGCTGCCACTCGTGGAAGTGAACCGTCGGGAAGTCGACGCCGCTGTTGTCACCGGAGTTCTTGCCGGACAGGGCCGCCACCGCATTGGGCCGCAGGTAAGCGCGCTGGGTCGCGATGCGCAGGGCGCTGCGGATCTGCTCAGTCAGCGCGCGCTGCGACCAGCCTTCCGGATGCCAGACATAGAAGCTCGGCGTGCCGGTG
>QMME01000301.1 GCA_003647095.1 Deltaproteobacteria bacterium | reverse complement strand
GCCTGGCTGCGCCGCTTCCTGCTCTCGGAAACGGCCATGGAAGAGGCCGCCCGCCGGGCCGCCGCCGACTTTTCCGCGGCCAGCCTGCAAGTGCAGTGGGAATGAGACCGACGGGTGCCGGGGTGTTCAGGGTGTCGGCACTCCGGTGGTGTAGAGGATGGCCTTGAGGTCGCGATCGGTGAAGGTGATGCCGGCGCCGAAGAAGTAATCGAAGACATTCTGGTTGAGAAAGTCGTCGCCACCGGCGGTCAGGTAGATGTGCCGGGCCAGCCAGCTGGGCCGGTAGAGCACGGTGGCCTTGATCCGCGGCAGGGCCTCCACCCCGTACTCGTTCTTGCCGAACTCGAAGACGTCGAACTTCAGCTGCAGGTCGTCGTCGAAGAAATACAGGTTCATGCCCAGCCCGCCGGTGCCCTCGATGATGCCGAAACGGAACTCGGCGAAGTACAGGCGCTTGGCGAACTGCAGCGACCACTTCAAATCATCGGTGATGCGAATCTCTTTGTGGCGTGATTCCGGCGTGCAATCGTCCGTGTCGGTACAGGTCTCGATGACCTCCACTTTACCACGCGGATCGTCGATGAGTTCGAACATGTAGTACTTGTCCGACTTGGGAACCAGCTTCACACCCAGGTAGTTCTTGGCGCCGTTCTGGCGCACGTGGTACTCGCTGTGCAAGTCGAGATCTATACGCAGCTTGGAAAGCGGCCGGGTGATGGAGGAAACGTCGTCGAGCACCCCTTCTACCTTGCTCACCGGCCGGTCGTCGGTGAGCAGGCGGCCCAGCGTACCCTCGCCGTTCTGCACCTTGCGGGTGATGGCCTCGAGGTTGTCGAGGATCTTGCCGGCCTTGGCGAGCGTGGCCCGCACGTCGCCGACGCTTTTCTTGAGATCCCCCTCGCCGCGCCCCACGATGCCGTTGAGGTTGTTCACCAGCGTGCGCATCTCCGCCGACACCACCCGTACGTTTTCCAGGATCTCGGCGTAGCGACCCCGGGTGCCGGCCGAGATGCCGGCCACGTCGTCGAGGATGCGCTCTATCTTGTAGCGGCCGCGGTCGAAGGTATCGTTCACCTGGGCGGTGAGCTTGGCCACGTTGTCGGCGATATCGCGCATGCGGGTGATCACCCCGCCCAGTGAATCCTCGCGGTCGAAGCGGCCGATGGTTTCGCGCAACGACTGGGTGACGCCCTTGATGTCCTTGGTGACCCCGTCGAGGGTGCGGAAGATCTCGGAGAAATCCTTCTCCTCGTAGACGATCTTGATGGTGCCCTCGTCCCCGAGCGGGTGGGCGGTGTCGCGGCCGGGGCTGAGATCGATGATCTTGTCTCCCAGCAGCGATTCCGACACCTTGGCCAGGGTGGCGTCGCGGTACAGCGGCACGTCGTCGCGGATGCGCAGGTTGAGCCGGGCCCGGCCGCCGACGAGATCGATGCTCTCGATGTAGCCGACGTCGATGCCGGCCATCACCACCCGGGAACGCTTGGCCACCCCCAGGACGTTATCCAGCAGGGCATGTACCCGGTAGGTGCCGCCTCCACCCAGCGCCCCCTGTTCCACGGTGCGCAGGGCCATCACCGTGGCGACGATCACCACCAGGGTTAGCAGTCCGACCTTCAGGGGGGTGAAAAATTTCTTCATCTCCTGGTGCCATCCTCCGGGTCACCATCCTACGATGCCTGGGACCGATCGGCAACTTTATGCCAGCCGCTGACCCGCCCCAACCAGGCGGCCAGGTCATCGAACAGGCTGTAGACCACCGGCACCACCACCAGGGTCAGCAGGGTCGATACCAGCAGGCCGCCGATGACGGCCACCGCCATGGGTGCCCGCATCTCCGAGCCGGTACCGCGGCTCAGCGCGATGGGCAGCATGCCGAAGATCATGGCCGCGGTGGTCATGAGGATGGGCCGCAGCCTGGTGGGGCCGGCCCGGAGCAGCGCCGCGGTGCGTTCCAGCCCGTCACGCCGGCGCAGGGTGTTGGTGTAGTCCACCAGCAGAATGGCGTTCTTGGTGACCAGCCCCATGAGCATGATGATGCCGATCATGGCGATGATGGACAGGAACTCCCCGGCCAACAGCAACGCTCCCAGCGCACCCACCACCGACAGCGGCAACGAGATCATGATGGTCAAGGGGTGCAGGAAGGACTCGAACTGGGCCGCCAGGACCATGTAGATCATCATCACCGCCAACAGCAGTGAAAACAGCAGGTTGCTCATGCTCTCGCGGGCGATCTTGGCCCTGCCCTCGAAGCCGGTCTGCATGCCGGCGGGTACGATCCGCCGGGCCAGCTCGCTCACCCGCTCCATGGCCGGCCCCAGGGGTACTCCCTCCTTGAGGTTGGCCAGCACGGTGATCTGCCGCTGCCGGGACTGCCGGTCGATCTCCACCGGGCCCGAGGCCGGCCTGATGCGGGCCAGGTTGGCCAGGCTCACCGGCCGCCCTCCCCGGGGCGGACGCACCTGCAGGCGGCCGATCTGGTCGGCCCGCAGCCGGGCCCGGGGCTCCAGCCTCACCCTGATGGAATAGTCCTCTCCTCCCTGGCGGAACTTGGAGGCCTCCACGCCGCCCACCAGGGCATAGACCACCTGTCCCAGCAGCGCGGTGGGTACTCCCAGGGCAGCGGCCCGTTCGCGGTCGATCTCCACCTGCACCTCGGGCTTGCCCGTCTCCCAGGTGGTGTCCACATCGACGAAACCCGGCTCGCGCGCCAGCGCCCCGGCCAGGCGTGCGCTCACCCGCGCCAGTTCCGCCAGATCGTCGCCACGCACGTTGAACTGGAGCTGCGCCGAGCGCAGCCCGGACTCGCCTCCGAACATGGGCACTTCTTCCACCGACACCTGGGCCCCGGTGAAACCGGCCAACTCGTCGCGCAGCAGGTCCATGGCGGCCATCTGGCTGATGAGCCGCTGGTCCTTGGGATGCAGCTTCACGAAGATCTTGGCCAGGTTCTGCTTGTGCTGGGCGTCGGCGCCCACCTGGGTGATGGTACCGGCGACGAAGTCGCGGTGGCGGCGCACCCGTGCGGCCACCTCTTCGGCGAGCCGCTCGGTGTGTGCCAGGTTGGTGCCCAGCGGTGTTTTGACCACCACGTTGAGCCGGGAGCGGTCGAAGGCGGGCAGAAAGGAGGTGGGCAGCAGCCGCGCGGCGAACAACGCCGCCACGAAGGCCGCCAGGGCCACCAGCACGGTGGCCAGGCGGTGACGCAGCGACCAGCCGATGAGCCGGCGGTAGGCGGCGTCGACGGCCCCCAGCAACCTCTCCAGCGTCCGGTAGAAGCGGTTGTCCCCGGCCGGGCGCAGGAAGCGCGAAGACAGCATGGGGGTGAGGGTGAAGGACACGAACAGCGAGATCAGCACCGCCACCGCCACCGTGACCCCGAACTCGTAGAAGAAGCGGCCGATCATGCCCTTGGTGAAGGCCACGGGGATGAACACGGCCACGATGGACATGGTGGTGGCCATGACCGCCAGGCCGATCTCGGCGGTACCGCGGCCGGCGGCCTGGCGCGGCGCGGCTCCGCGCTCCTGGTGGCGGAAGATGTTTTCGATGACCACGATGGCGTCGTCGATCAGCAGCCCCACCGACAGCGACAGCGCCAGCATGGTCATGGTGTTGAAGGTGAACCCCAGCAGGTTGATGAACACGAAGGTGCCGATGATGGAGGTGGGGATGGCCAGGGCGGCGATCAGCGTCGAGCGCAGGTTGCGCAGGAACAGAAACACTATCACCACCGCCAGCAGGGCCCCGAACCACAGGTCGAACTGGACGTGCTCGATGGAGGCCTTGGTGAACACGCTCTCGTCTATGGCCACGAAGGTTCGCCAGCCCCGGGGGAAACCCTGCTGCAGCTCGGCCAGCCGGGCCTTGACGGCATCGGCCACGGCCACGGCGTTGGTGCCGGACTGCTTGCGCACCACCAGGATCACCGAGTTCTCCCCCGACAACCTGGCCGCAGAGCGCCTTTCCGCGAACCCGTCCTCCACCCGGGCCACGTCGCCGATGCGCACCGCCCGGCCGGCCATCTCCATTATCTTGAGCCCGCGGATCTCGGCCAGGTTCTCGAAGCGCCCCTTCACCTTGACCGCGAACTCGGTGGAGCCGGCATTCAGGCGACCACCGGGAAAGTCGATGTTGTTGCCGGCCAGGGCCCCGATCACCTCCTGCACCGTCAACCCCATCGCCTGCAGGCGACCGGGATCCACCCACACCTTGATCTCCCGCTCCTGCCCGCCGACGATGTCGATGTTGCCCACGCCCGGGACCGCCTGCAGCGGCTCCTTGACCCGGCGCCGGGCGAAGCGGGTCACCCGGCCGATGTCGCCCGGGCCGGCCACCGCGATCTGCAGGATGGGAATGGCGCCGAGGTCGAGTTTCTGCACCTTGGGAGTCTCCACGTCCCGGGGCAGTTGCCCCACCACCAGCGAAACCTTGTCACGGACGTCCTGCACCGCCCGATCCACCCTCACCTCCAGCTCGAACTCGACGATGATCTGGGAGACGTTCTCCACGTTGATGGAACGCAGGGTGCGCACCCCGCTGATGGTGGCCAGGGAATCCTCCAGCTTCTTGGAGACTTCTCTCTCCACCGTCTCCGGGTCGGCTCCCGGGTAGATGGTGAGCACGGTGACCAGGGGGAATTCCACGTTGGGCATGTCGTCCAGGCCGATGCGCCCGTAGGACACCAGCCCGAACACCACCAGGGCGGCGATGACCATGGTGGCGAACACCGGCCGGCGGATGGATACCTCGGAAAGAAACATTGCTGCCGCTCCCGTTCAATTCCGGCCGGCGGCGGCAACGGCCTGGCCCGGCCGCAAGCGGTCGAGCGCGCTGGTTATCACCCGGGCGCCGGGTTGCGGGCCCTCGAGCACCAGCACCCGGTCGCCGGAGGTCTCGCCCAGTTTCACCTCCACGCGCCGGGCCCGGCCGTCTTCCAGCAGGTAGAGGAAGTCTTTCCCGCCCTCGCGCAGCACCGCCCGCAGCGGCGCCAGCAAGGCCTGCTCCAGTTCGCGCCGCACCAGCCGCACCCGGCAGAAGGCCCCGGCCTTGATGCGCGCACCGGGATTGTCCAGTTCCAGGCGAACCTCGAAGGTCTGGCTGCCGGGTTCGAGCCGGGGCGAGACGAAGCTCACCCGGGCCGGGCCGGAGTAGTCGGCCGAATCGATGTGCACCTCGGCACTGCGCCCCACGGCGACGAAGGGGGACTCGCTCTCGGGCAGGAAGGTCTGCACCACGAGAGTGGAGGAATCGACGATCTTCATGAGCATGGTGGGCGGCATGGCCGGGGCGTATTCACCGATCTCTTTCAGGATCATGGTGATCTCTCCCTGGTAGGGGGCACGCAGCTCGCTGTCGCGCAGCGCCTTTTCGGCCTGCTTGAGCCCGGCCTCGGCCATGGCCAGCTGGGCGGCGGCGCCGTCGTACTGGGCCTTGATCTTGTCGTAGTTGGCCCGGGGCACGGCCTTGTTGGCGAGCAG
>QMME01000300.1 GCA_003647095.1 Deltaproteobacteria bacterium | reverse complement strand
GCATCCTCGAGCCCATCGAGTTCCTCAAGGACATCGTGCCGGCGGTCTACCACCACCACGAGCAGTACGACGGCAGCGGCTACCCGCTGGGGTTGAAAGGCGAGGAGATTCCCCTCGAAGCCCGCATATTGGCCGTGGCCGACACCTACGACGCCATGACCAGCGACCGGCCCTACCGCGCGGCCCTGTCCCACGAGATTGCCGTGGCCGAGCTGCGCCGTTGCGCCGGCAGCCAGTTCGATCCGCGCATCGTGGCGGTGTTCATCATCGAGATGGAACGCCGCCGCGAGCACCAGCAGGCCCACGCCCAGGCCGCCGCCGTTGCCGAAACCGCGGAAGCGGGCGCGGTCGGCACGGCGGGCAAGGGCGAAAGCGGCTGACCCGCGCCCTCAACGAGACGCCGTCGACCGCCGGCGCAACAGCAACCAGACCAACAGGGCAACCAGGCAGGCCAGGAGCACGGCGGCGGCGGTTTCCAGCGGCGGACCGGGCGGCGCCAGGGGACTTTTTTGGCAGTGGCGGCGTTAGATGTTATCGTTGCCATTCGTGGAAGCCCTGCCTCGAAAATTCGGTCGCTACCAGCTGCTGGAACTGCTGGCCACCGGCGGCATGGCTTACGTTTACCGGGCCCGGCTGGAAGTCCCCGGCGGGGTGGAGAAGGAGCTGGTCATCAAGCAGGTGCTGCCGCACCTGGTCCGTAACCGCGACTTCATAGACATGTTCATCGACGAGGCCCGCATCACCCTGCCGCTGAGCCACGGCAACATCGTCCAGGTGTACGAGTTCGGCCAGGTGGAGCAGGACTACTACCTGGCCATGGAGTACGTGCGCGGGCGCAACCTGGAGACGGTGCTCGGCCGCCTGCAGGAAAGGCAGGAGGGCATGCCCGTGGAGCTGGCCATGTTCATCGCCGCCGAGGTGGCCCGGGGGCTGGACTACGCCCACCGCTTTCGCGATCCCCAGGATCGGCACCAGGGCATCATTCACCGGGACGTCTCGCCCCAGAACATCCTGGTGGGATTCCAGGGCGAGGTTAAGCTGACCGATTTCGGCATCGCCAAGGCTCGCAGCCGCATCCACTCCACCGCCCAGGGGGTGATCCGCGGCAAGGCCTGCTACCTGTCTCCCGAGCAGGCCGAGTGCCGCGAGCTGGATCCCCGCTCCGACCTGTTCAGCCTGGGCATCGTGCTCTACGAGATGCTCACCGGCAAACGTCCCTTCGAGGGGGACAACGAGGTAGCCACCCTGGACAACATCCGCCGGGCCCGACCCCGGGCTCCCTCGGTGGAGCGGCCGGGGTTGCTGCCCCAGGTCGACGGGGTGGTGCTCAAGGCCCTGAGCCGGGAGCCGGAAAGACGCTACGACAGCGCCGCGGCCATGCTCTCGGCCCTGGTGCGGGCCCTGCACGTACAGGCCCCCGAGTTCAACGCCGCGCACCTGGCCGAGTGGATGCGCCAGCGCTTCTCCCAGGAGATCAGCCAGGAGATCGTTTCCCGCTCGACCTCGGAAAAGCTGCGCCGGCGCCTGGCCAGCGAGGGACATGCCCCCGATGGCATGGCCACCTCCGAGATGCTCAACATGGCCACGCTGGAGATACGTTCCAGCGAGCGCGGCGGATCCCCTCCCCCCCGCCGGAGGCGCTTGCCTGGTTTGCTGCTGGCACTGGTGCTGGTTGCCGTCGCCGGCGCTTACCTGCTGGGACGGCCGGGGTTGTTTTCCGGGTCCGCCGCCGGTGACGCCGGGGTGACCGCCACCGATGCCGGCGCTGCCCCGGAGCCGGCCCGGGTGGGGGAGCCCGTGCCTGTCGCCGGCGACGCCGGGCCGGGCGATGGCACGGCCGGCGGACCGGCCGACGAAACGGCCCGGTACGGAGCCGAACACCGGGTGCGGCAGCGTTACGGATTCCTGGATATCAACAGCCGTCCCTGGTCCCGGGTGTGGCTGGATGGCAAGCGGGTTCCCGGTGAAACGCCCATCTTCAAGCTGCGCGTACGCGCCGGCCAGCACCGGTTGCGTTTTTTCAATCCCAAGCTTAACATCGAAAAAACCAGGACGGTGAAGGTTCCGGCCGACGAGACGATCCCGGTCATCGTGGACCTTACCGCGCAGTAGCAACCAGGAGGCGGAGGATTCATGGTTCGCACAGCGGGATGGCGGCAATGGGTGGTGTTGCTGGCGTTGTCGCTGGCAGCCTGCAGCGGGTCTGGCAGCAGCGGCGATTCCGGGGTGACGGATGGCGAGGATGGGGCCGATGTGGATCCCTGCACCGCCGCCCTGCCGCAATGGCAGCAGATCTGGTCCAGCCAGCAGGAACACAGCGGCCTGGAGGGACGTACTCCCGAGATCAATGTCATGGATATCTGGGGTGCCGGGCCCGACGACATCTACGCCGTGGGATTCGCCGGTCACATCCTTCACTACGACGGTTCTTCCTGGACGGAGATGGAATCGGGCACCGAGGAGAACCTGGAAGGGGTCTGGGGATACGTACTGCACGACGAGCAGGGGGTGGAGACGCGCCGCGAGATCTTCGCCGTGGGCCAGGAGGGCACCATCCTGCGCTACGACGGTACCGCCTGGCAGCCACAGCGGGTGATCAACGATCCCGACGCGGCCAACCCCAATCCCCAGCCGGTCACCGACAACTTCCATGACGTCTGGGGAGTGCCCGCCGCCGGTGCCGATCCCCAGCAGCAGCCCACCGTCATCGCGGTGGGCGGCGAGGGGCTGATAGTTCGCTGGGAAGAGGCCCTGGGAGAGTTCCGCGAGATGCGCTACCGCGAGGATTACACCTATCCCTGCGACGGCGGCAGCGGCGGCACCTGCACCCGCACCAGCTACCTGCGCTTCACCCCCGAACGCCTGGGCGGGGTGTTCGGCACCGCCAGGGATTTCTTCGTGGCCGTGGGCAACAACGGCACCATCCTGGAGTACGACGGCAACTCCTGGAGCCGCTACAGTCTGCCCCCGGAGCTGCACGACAAGCACCTGAACGGAGTCTGGGGACGGGGTGCCTTCGAGATCTTCGCCGTGGGCCTGGAGGGGCTCATCCTGCGCCGCAATTCCGGTGGCAACTGGGAGCGGCTGGATGGCCTGGCCCTGGCTGCCGGTGGTTACGTGGACATCGACAAGATCTACCTGCGCGGACTGTGGGGATTCTACCAGTCCAAGTGCGGCCCGGTGCCCGACGGGGGCAGCGATCCGCAGGACACCTCCTGGGCCGTCTTCGTGGGGTGGGACAGCAAGCTGTACCTGTTTCACGATCGCCTCGTCTGTCCCTTCGGAGACCTGCCCGTGGAGCGGCTGGAAAACGTCTGGGGTACCGCCCCGCGCAACGAAGACGAACGCACCCTGCCCGACGGCGGCATCGTCTGCGACCCGGTGGAGGTGTTCATCAGCGGCGTCAACGGCACCATCCTCAGGTTATCGAACCCCCAGGGACAGTAGGCCGGAGCACACGTTCCCGCGGGAAGGGACAGGCCCGGCCTGAAGGTTGCCACCTGCGGGCGTTTCTCTCCTCCCAAATACATGGGGACAGGCACAGCGTTTTGGGCCCACTGCTTTGGCTCAACACCTAATGTTTTTCTATGGGTGTTGGTGTATCCATGCTTAAGAAATATGAATACATGTGATACAATACATACTCAGGAGGTGCGTCATGAAGGCGAAAGTTGCCGAGAGGGGGCAAGTCACGATTCCCAAGGCGTTGAGAACAAGGTTGGGCATCAAGCCGGGGACGATTCTTGAATTCAGCGAGGAGGAAGGACATTTGGTTGCCCGCAAGGCCGACCGACGCGACCGTATCGACGAGGTGTACGGTTCTCTGGGAAACGGAAGGGTCACGAATGAGATAATGGTTGAGCTGAGGGGAGAGCCGTGATTACCGCGGTGGACACTAACATACTTATCGATATCCTCGAACCCGATCCGATTCATGGCCCGGCTTCCCGGGAAATGTTGCGCACCTGCCTGCGCGAGGGTGCGCTGGTGGCCTGTGAAGTCGTCTGGGCCGAGGTAGCAACCGTGTACGCACATCGCCAGCGGGAGTTGCTCTCGGCGCTGGACAAGTTGGAGATCGGCTTTTCGGCCATGAGTCGGGAAGCCGCGCTGTTGGCCGCCCATGCCTGGCATGCCTGGCGCGGTGCCGGTGGGCGCCGGGAACGCATCGTTGCCGATTTCCTGATCGGAGCCCACGCCCGGTTGCAGTGTGATCGCCTGCTTAGCCGCGATCGCGGCTTCTACCGGGGATACTTCAACGGCCTGGAGTTACTCTCTCCTTGAAGGAGAAATACCCAGAACCACGCGACAACACGCGGGAAACACGCAGAAACGCGCGGGGACAGGCCCGCGGCTATTGTAGCCGTAACCACTTGGAAAGACAGAAGAATGCGCAAGGAACATGCGGGGACAGGCCCGGCCTGAAGTGTTGCCACCTGCGGGCTTTTCTCTCCTCCCCAGATGCGCTACATTTCTTTCCCTGACGACGGCATGAACAACCTGCCCGGCAGGAGGCGAGATGGCACTGAAAACCGAGGCGATCGGCAAGCAGCTGGGTCCGGTGGAACGCGAGTACACCTGGAAGGATGTCGTGCTCTACGCCCTGGGAGTGGGCGCCGGCTTCGACGAGCTGCACTACGTCTACGAAAACCAGCTCAAGGTGATTCCCACCTTCTCCATCGCCGGAGTGATCGAGTTTCTGGCCCTGGCCACCATGGAGTCGGGAGCGGATCTGTCCGGCATCCTGCACGGCGAGCAGGAGATCATCTTCCACCAGGCCATTCCCACCGAGGGCAAGCTGGAGACTCGCGGTGCCATCACCCGCATGTATGACCGTGGCAAGCTCAAGGGTGCGCTGGTGGTGGCCGAGGCCGATACCTACCACTCCAACGGCCGGAAGCTGTTTACCAACGTCTTCACCTTGTTTTGCCGCAAGGACGGCGGCTTCGGCGGCGAGCCCCCGCCGGCGAGCGATTTCGTCCAGCCCGAACGAGAGCCGGACTTCAACGAGCCGGCCCGACCTGCCGCCGGCCAGCCCCTGCTGTACCGCCTCTCGGGAGACCTGTTCGTTCTGCACGTCGATCCCGAGGTGGCCCAGGCCATGGGTTTCGAACGTCCCATCATGCACGGCCTGTGCACCTACGGCTACGCCTGCCGGGCCTGCATCAAGCATCTCATCCCCGGCCAGCCCGAGCGGGTGTCGCGCTTCAAGGCGCGCTTTTCCCGTCCCCTGTACCCGGGCGATCCCATCCGCACCGAGATCTGGAAAGAAGCCGAGGGCCGGGCGTTGTTCCGGGTGGTAAACGACAGGACCGGCGAGGTGGTGCTCGACCGCGGCGAAATCGAGTGGCTGGACGACGCCGGCCTGGAACGGAGAAAGCATGCCGACGACATCCGCTTCGACGGTCGGGGGGCGGTGGTGACGGGAGGCGGGGGTGGGCTGGGGCGCAGCTATGCCCTGGAGCTGGCGCGGCGGGGAGCGAAGGTATTG
>QMME01000299.1 GCA_003647095.1 Deltaproteobacteria bacterium | reverse complement strand
GGAAACGCCTGGGCGCTCAATCCCTCGGCTATGGCCGCCTGGGCCAGCAACTCGGCGGAAGTGACCGCCCCCTGGCCGCCGCGTCCGTGAAAACGAACCTCGTGCATGCCTTTGTGCATTGCTTCCTCCAGGTGCCGGCGCCCCGGGCGCCGGGCCGAAAAACGGCGGTAACTATCTTGCCTGGCCGCAGCCATGTCAAGGAAAACTCGGTCCAGGGTGGGAGATCCCGGGACCGCACGGTGTGCGCAATATCACCGAAATGAATCGTTCGAGTGGTGATACTGGTTGCTGCCGGCCGGGAAATTTGCGTTGCAAACCTCTTTGGTTTACGTTACCTCTCTAGGCTGGCGACGATTCCGTTACCCGAATGGCGCGGGTGGCGAATTGCCGTTCGAGGGAGGGTTGGCTTATTGGCTGATGGCAAGCAGGGGTTCTGGTTCAAGTTCTGGGGCACCCGGGGTTCGTTACCGGCACCACGGCCCACCACCAACCGCTACGGCGGCAACACCCCTTGCGTGGAAGTGCGTGCCGGCCGGCACCTCATCATCCTCGACGCCGGCTCCGGCATCCGCGCCCTGGGGGTGAACCTGCAGAAGGAGTTCCCGCGCGGGGGCCTGCGTGCGGCGCTGCTGTTTTCCCACTACCACTGGGACCACATCCATGGTTTCCCCTTCTTCGGCCCCGCCTACCACCCCCGCAACCAGTTCACCATCTACGGGGGGCCGCGCGGTTCGCGCAACGTCAAGGACATCCTGGCCGGACAGATGGCCATGCCCTACTTTCCCGTGCCCATCGAGGTCATGCAGGCCCGCTTCGATTTCCGCGACGTGCGCCCGCGGGATCGCTTCCGCATCGGCCCGCTGCTGGTGACCACCGAGGCGCTCAACCATCCCGGCCGCTGCCTGTCCTACCGCATCAGCCTGGGCAAGCGCTCCCTGGTCTACGCCACCGACACCGAGCACGGCGGCAGCCTGGACCTGCGCCTGGTGGAGCACGCCCGCGGCGCCGACGTGCTCATCTACGACGCCGCCTACACCGAGGTCGAGCTGCGCCGGGGAAAGAAGGGCTACGGGCATTCCACCTGGCGCGAGGGCGTCAAGGTGGCCCGGGCCGCCGGGGTGAAGCGGTTGTTCCTGTTCCACCACGAGCCCAACCGCGATGACCGCGCCCTGGCCACCATGGAACGGGCCGCCCGCCGGCAGTTCCGCAACTGCTCGGCCGCCCGGGAAAAGCGCACCTACCGCCTGTGAGGCGACAACCCTCCCCCGAACACCCGTCTCACTGCGTGATCTTGGGCGAAATGGAGCCCGACACCTGGCAGGTTTTCCTGCTGTCGAGATCGTGCTCGGTGATGGAGAGGGTGCCATTGAGCACTGCCGGGGCCTGGTCGGACTCCAGGTGGAAGTAACCCGACAGCAGGTAGTCCAGTATTACGCGGTCGCCGGCCTGGCTGGGGCTGTAGGAGGCGGAAAAGGCGTAATCCTTGGGGTAGTCGGTCTCGTTGGTCTCGCACAGGTACCCCGACAGCACGGCCCAGGTGCCGTACCTGTCGGTCATCTCGATATCCAGGGTGGTATCCAGCTGGTTGAACACCCGCAGGCGCAGGTCTCCCTCGAGGAGCTCGACATTGTCACAGTTGTCGATGACCAGCTTGATGATCTCGTAGTACTCGCCGGTGAAATCCGGACAGGTGGTGCAGGGCTCGCACTTGCCGGACGAGCAAGCGGAAAGCCCCCCCAGCGACAGCAGCGCGGCGGCGACGATCATCCACCTTCTCATGGCAAACCTCCAGGCAACCGGTGCCGACAGGTTATTTCCAGCCCCGGTAAAAGTCAAACCAGTTGGGCTGCGGACTACGGCTGGCGCGAGGCGCGGCCCTGCTTAACGCCTCGCTGCCCTCCGCTGCTCGGCAGGCTCGCAGCTACGGACAGCTTCGCCTGCGCGGGCCGCGCCATTCATCCCGGGAATTCGGACTTCCGGATTATTCGCTGCTCCTGCGGTACTCCCCGGCCTGGAAAAAGTCAAACCAGTTGATCCCTCCGGAAAATGTTGTATCATTCGCATCCCCCCGGGCCGTGCTCCGGCCGGCACCCGTTTACGCCGGAGCAGCGGCCGCGTCGGGAAGGATCACGGGCATGGCCGAGAAGACGGGCAACAAGAAACAGGCCGCGGCCGGCAAGTCCCGGCCGGCGCGCGAGCTCGTCCACCTCGATCCCCTGCAGAGGTACCTGCAGGAGATCGGCCAGTTCGATCTGCTCACCCCGGAAGAGGAACACGAGCTGGCGGTAAGCTACCAGGAGAAGAAGGATCCCCAGGCCGCCCTGAAACTGGTGACGGCCAACCTGCGCCTGGTGGTGAAGATCGCCCTGGAGCACCGCAGCTACTACCAGAACGTGCTCGATCTCATCCAGGAGGGCAACATCGGCCTGATGCAGGCGGTCAAGCGCTTCGATCCCTACCGGGGGGTACGCCTGCCCAGCTACGCCCAGTGGTGGATCCGCGCTTACATCCTCAAGTTCATCCTGGAAAACTTCAGCCTGGTCAAGATCGGCACCACCCAGGCCCAGCGCAAGCTGTTCTTCCGCCTGCGCAAGGAACAGGAGCGCCTGCTCAAGGAAGGCTTCACTCCCGACAGCCGCCTGCTGGCCGAGCGCATCCAGGTACCCGAGCGCGAGGTGGTGGAGATGCGCAAGCGCCTGAGCGCCCCCGAGGCCTCGCTGGACGCCACCCACCCGGTGACCGGCAAGCCCTACCTGGAAAGCCTGGTGGTGGAGGCCGAGACCCCGGAAGACGAGGTGGCCCGGGAGGAGATGCTGGAGCGGGTGCGCCGGGCCATGCGGGAGTTCCGCCAGACCCTGGACGAGCGCGAACGGGCCATCTGGGACGCCCGCATCGCCATGGACCAGCCGCTGACCTTCCAGGAACTGGGGGAGAAGCACGGAGTCACCCGGCAGCGCATCCAGCAGATAGAACAGCGGCTCAAGGAGCGTTTCCGCGGCTTTCTCATGTCCGGCATGTCCGAGCAGGACTCGCGCCCCCGCCTCTAGCAGCGGAGACCGCTCATGGGCAGAACCAGCCAGCCGCCCGCCAGCCGAACCATCGAGTGCAGCAACTGCGGTGCGCCCATCGAGTACCTCGAGGGTGAATCGGTGTTGACCTGCGCCTACTGCGGTACGGCCGCCACCCTGGCCGGCTTCGACAAGATCGTCCGGGTGGAGGCCCACTACCTGCTGCCGGCCCGGGCGGATCGCCAAAAGGTGCACCAGTCGGTGCTGGAGTGGATGGGCTCGGGGTGGCTCAAGGCCGCCGATCTCGCCGAGCGGGCCACCATCACCAACTTCGACGGGGTGGTGCTGCCCTTCTGGGTGGTCAAGACCAGCGCCCGCACCTTCTGGTCGGGGCGCAACAAGAAAACCCGCAGCGTGGGCAGCGGTGATAACCGTCGCAGCGAGACCTACTGGGAACCGGTATCGGGCGATTTTTCCCGCGACTACCAGTGGGCGGTGTTCGCCCGCGAGGACGAGGAAGCCTTCTGGGGGCTCGAGGCCCTGAACCCCGGGGCCCGCTCGGTACAGGCCGACTGGGGGCGATTCTTCCTGGGTTTCGGCCTGGGCTCGCGCCAGAGCCGGGGCACCACCCTGCTCGAGGGGGTGGAGAAGTTCGACCTGGGACAGGTCGCCGGCATGAAGGTCTACAACGGCCAGGTGCCCCAGACCCGGGCCGAGGAAAACGCCCGCGACCAGATCGTGGCCCGGCACCGGCAGGAGGCCGAGCGGCTGGCCGATCGCATCACCGACTGCGATACCACCCTGGAGATCTCCGGGGTGGACCTGGTCTACGTGCCCCTGTGGCAAATCGTCTACCAGTACCGCGGGCGCACCTACCGCATCCTGGCCAGCGGACACGACGGCCAGGTGATCGCCGGCCAGGCGCCGGTGGGCAAGTGGGACAAGGTGGTGATACTCAGCGCCATCATGGCTGTGCTGGCCACGGCCTGCGGCCTGGTGGCCTACCTCGGCGAGGTACCCGCCGCCTGGATCGGCACCGGCTCGGCCGTGGCCGTGGCGATGCTCTTTGCCCTGTGGACGGGGCTGTTCTCCAAGGGCTGACGGCGCCGGATCTGCTCCATGTCACTATTGGAAATACTGCTCATCGCCCTGGGCCTGGCCGCCGATGCCTTCACCGTGGCCCTGGCCGCCGGGGCCGGGGGCCGGGCACGCGGCTGGCGGGCCGCCTTCCGGCTGTCCTTCCACTTCGGGTTGTTCCAGGCGCTGATGCCGGTGGCCGGCTGGCATGCCGGCTACCTGGTGGCGGGACCCCTGGCCACCTACGGGCGCTTGCTGGCCTTCGGCCTGCTGGTCCTGGTGGGTGTACACATGATACTGCCCGCGCGGGACCGCCGGGTAATCCTGGCCGGCGATCCCTCCCGGGGCTGGCGCCTGGTGGCCCTGGCCCTGGCCACCAGCATCGACGCCCTGGCGGTGGGCCTGAGCCTGGCCCTGCTGCGGGTGCCGGTGTGGTATCCGGCGGCCGTCATCGGACTGGTGACGGCCGGGCTGGTGGTGCTCGCCTTCGCCCTGGGCCGCCGCCTGGCGGAGCGCTGGGGCCGGAGCATGGAGATCGCCGGCGGCCTGCTGCTGATCGCCATCGGGGTCAAGATCGTCGCCGGCTACCTGGCGGGATGAGGGCCCGTAACATTCCCAGTCCTATTCCTTCATCCCCCGCTCCGTGGTATACTATCTTCCATCCGCACGGGGTGGCAGGGCAGGGCGGTGGCCGGGGCGAGCAGGCTGCGGGAGGAAAGGGGACGAGTCATGCCGGAGGTGATGAGGCGTCACAAGCTGGCCAGTGTCTTGACGGGGACGGCGTTGCTGGCCGCGCTGGCAGCGGCGGGCTGCTGGCTGGATCTTGCGGGGGGGGGGAGCCCCTGGCAGGATGGAAAGATCGCTCACCTTTGAAAACGACCCCGCCGCACTTCCCGCAGACTCACTGGTAGACGACTGGTTCGTGCTGCACTACCACCACGACCCGGAGTCCTTCCCCCGCTGGCTGGTGGAGCTGCTGGTGGGGCTGCGCCACGCCCTGGGTACCGTGGACGCGGGCACGGGCGAGCTGCTCGACGACATCGCGGCGGGTTCCGTCGCCGCCGCCGACTATCCCTCGCTGGTCTCCCTCGGCGAGAAGGAGCAGCTGGCGGCGGTGGTGCTGGCGACGGTGGCCGTGAGCCCCGGCTTCGGGGCCGACTGGGAGCAGGTGGCGCGCCTGGCGTACGGGGGCGAGAAGACCGTCGAGCAGACGGCGCTGCTGCTCAACCAGGCGAACGGCTCGCCGTTTTCGGAAGAGGAGATCCTGGCCCAGCCTTTCCGGGACGGAGGTCTCGTCTACCGGCTGGCCCGTGCCTACGACCGGCTTTCGGGCTGCCGGCGGAGAAGCTGCCGGGCGGGACCGGACACGGCGATCGAGTCACCGGTGGCGCAGCTCCTGGTCGC
>QMME01000298.1 GCA_003647095.1 Deltaproteobacteria bacterium | reverse complement strand
GTCGGCGATGTTAGCACGCACCCGCCCGCCAGGCCACAACTTGCCGGCAACAAAGCAGGAGCGGGTTGATCGCCGGGAAGCGACTTTCTATACTGCCACGGGCGGCGGGGCCACAGGACCGGGCGAAAGGAGAGCGACGTCATGAGAGAGGTATTCATCACCGCGGGCTGCCGTACCCCCATCGGCAACTTCGGGGGCGTGTTCCTGCCCCTGCGCGCCGCCGATCTGGGCGTGGTGGCCGCCCGCGAGGCCATGCGGCGAGCGGGGGTGTCCCCGGAGGACATCGATGATGTCCTGGTGGGCAACTGCATGATGGTCTCCGACGAGATCAATATCGCCCGGGTCATCTCCCTGAAGGCGGGCATTCCCTTCACGGTGCCGGCGGCCACCATCCAGCGCCAGTGCTCGTCTTCCATGCAGGCGCTGGTCTTCGCCGCCCAGCAGGTACAGACGGGCGAATGCGACCTGGTGCTGGTGGGCGGTGTGGAAAGCATGACCCATGTACCCTACATCCTCAAGAAGGCCCGCTTCGGCTACCGCCTGCGCCACGGAGAACTGACCGATGGCCTGTGGGAAGGCCTCACCGACCCGGTCAAGGGACTGATCATGGGGCTGACCGCCGAGAACCTGGCCGAGAAGTACTCCATCAGCCGCGCCGAGCAGGACGAGATCGCCTACCAGTCGCATCAGCGAGCCGCCCGGGCCATGAAAGAAGGACGTTTCGCAGCGGAGATAGTACCCGTGGAGGTTCCCCAGCGCCGCGGCCAGAGCCAGCTGGTGGACTGCGACGAACACGTGCGTCCCGATATATCGCTGGAGGAACTGGCCTCCCTGCGTCCCACCTTCAAGAAAGACGGCACCGTCACCGCTGGCAACTCCTCCGGCCTCAACGACGCCGCCGCCTTCTGCCTGGTGGCCTCGGCCGACGCCGTGAAGCGACACGGTATCGAACCGGCCGCCCGGCTGGTGTCTCACGCTGTGGCCGGGGTAGAGCCGGAACTGATGGGCTACGGGCCGGTCCCGGCCACCCGCAAGGCATTGGACCGGGCCGGTTGGAAGCTGGAGGACGTTGAGGTCATCGAGTTGAACGAGGCCTTCGCCGCCCAGTACCTGGCCTGCGAAAAGCTGCTGGAACTGGACCGCGAGATCACCAACGTCAACGGTTCGGGTATCGCCCTGGGCCACCCGGTGGGAGCCACGGGGGTGCGCCTGGTAATCTCGCTGCTGCACGAGATGAAGCGCCGCTCGGCGCGCCGCGGCCTGGCCACGCTGTGCGTGGGCGGCGGCATGGGCAAGGCTGTCTGCGTGGAGACGGTATAGAGAGTATGGGTGGTTAGTCCTTCTTCTTGAACCAACCGCCTTCCAGTTCCTGGCCGGTATCTTCCGCCTTCTTCTGCGACAGTGCAGGGTCGACCAGCACCTTGGGCAGGGACTCATTCTTCTTGGCCGTCAGTTCCACGGCCTGCTGCGCTTCTTCCGCCGAGGCCGGCTCGGTGGTGATGGTGGTAAGCTGCGCGGGAACGGTGCCGCCGGTGTCCTGGCCGGTGGCCTCGTCCTGCAGCGGCGGCTGGGCGGCCAGGTAGGCCTGGACCGCCTGGCGAATGTAGGCCTCGGCGCTCTTGCCGGCCTGCCCGGCATGGCGCTCCAGCCGGGCGGCATCCTCGGCCAGCAGCTTGCAGGTGTAGCTCTTGACATCCTTGAGGCTGTTTTGCAGGTGCTCCAGCGCCGCTCCCACCGCTCCGACACGGAAATCCTGGCTGTCAATCATGCTCTTGATCTTGTTGGCGAGCTGCTGGGTGGTCAGCCATTCACCATCAAAGAGTATGGCCTCGCGCTCGATATCTACCTGGTAGCCCGAATCCATGCGTTCATCTCCTTTGCTGGGGTGAACGTGGGAATTGTAGGAGAAGGCGGTTTTTTTTTCAAATCACCTCTTGCCGTCTAGCAGGTCGTCGATGCTTGCAGTCTACCGGGCAATTACCTAACATTGAGTCGAAGACAACATCCAAGCAGCCGGAGGAGAGCTAACATGTCACGAACAACTATCAACGGATTGGCGGTGTCCCTGCTGGGGCTGGGGCTGGGGCTGGGCGGCCTGACGGGATGCGGTGGCGATTCCCTGAGGCTGGGCCTCCCAGATGGCAACCGGGTTCGCTACGTGGGCAGCAAGCCCGCCAGCGGCAGCATCTCCGCCAGCTGTGACACCGTCAACGCTTCGGTCTTCGTCTCCAACGAGGAGCGTAACGGCATGCGCATCCGCTGCGTTGTGCAGATGAGCGACCGCGAGGGCAACGCCATCACCGAGGACGCTTCCATCGCCATCGAGGCGGTCGTCCAGGAACAGGGGCACGCCCCGGAAGACGGCTCCGAGGTGCACTTCACCACCACCGTGGGCAGCTTCGCTCCCTTCGGCGATGATACCGTCGAGCCGCTGCAGGACACCTACGTCGAGACCCACGCCGGCAAGGCCGTGGCCCGCCTCTACACCTTCCCGGGCAGCTCCGGAGAAGGGCGGGTCACCGCCTCCTACGAAACCATCAATGCGCGCACGGTCACCGATTCCACCCAGGTGACGGTCTCGCCGGGTCTGAGCGTGGTCATGGAGGCCAATTGCAAGATGCAGCGGGTCTACGATGAGATGGAACACTTCGTGTTCATGCTCAATCCTTCCTGCGATCCTCTCGATGTCGAGCCGCTTACCGGAGAGCCCAGCCACATGGAGAACGGCACCATCCACAATCCCCGTGACGGGCTTTTCTCCATCGTTTTCTACGTCGACGGCGAGGAGTTCTTCGACGACCAGAACAACAACGGCCAGTACGATCCCGGGGAGGTGACCCTGGGCAGCGACATTGCCGAGCCGTTCGTGGATGCCGACGACGACGGCGATTACGGCAACAACGAGCCCTTCGTCGATCTCGACGGCGACAACGAGTGGAGCGATGCCAATGGCCGCTGGGACGGAGAGGTCTACGTGTGGACGACCACCCACATCATGTTCACCGGTCCTCCCCACGAGGGCTCCGACACCACCCGCTTCGAACCCTCGGGCATCAGCATCGAGGCCGGTGGTTCCCAGCGTCTCTACCTGTACCTGATGGACATCAACCACAATCCCATTGCCGCCAATGGCACCTCCGACAGTATCGAGTTTACCATCGACGGTGGAGCCAACCTGCAGACCAGCGAGCTGATGCTGACCAACCACATGGGAGTGGAGTTCAAGGACGGCCGCATCCTGCCCAACTCCTTCAACGAAAACCGCGATTATGCCATCGACCTGGCCGACGCCGACCCCTCCCAGGCCGAGTCGGTGACCCTGCACACCACCGTCAACTGGACCCCGGCCCCCGACAACGATCTTTACTCGGCCACGCCCCAGACACTCAACCTGGCCGACGTCACCGGAACCGCCAACTGACAGGTAAGCTCACCCGGGAAGGGCCCCTCAGGGGGAAAAGACCTGTGAATTCCGTTCCAACAGCAGCCGACCCTGCTGCCAGGATAGTCCCCCGGCCAGGAGGACGGAACCGTCGGGCAGGTTGGCCGAGACCGCCCCCAGCCAGCCGCAGGCCAGTTGCTGTCCCTCCACCGGCAGGGATTGTTCCTGGTCGTTGAAGATCTCCAGGTCGCCCGTGGGTTGGAAATCCTCCCCCAGGCCTCCGGCCAGCAGAATCCGGCCATCACCCAGAGAAGCCGCCAGGTGATAGGCCCGGCCGTGGGTCATCTTCACGACACTGGCCGACAACTGCGGCGGATTGCCCCCCTGCAGCTGCAACAGGTAGTCCCTGGCCGGCATCCCCGGTGTCTCCGGCAAACCTCCCGACCAGATGGCCCGGTGTCCCGGCAAGGTGATGAGGGCGTGTCCGGTGACGGCCAGGTCGTCCTGCAGCAGTTGCTCCAGAGGCATGAACCGCCAGCTGTCGACGGTGGCTGCCTCCGCCCCCTCCCCGCCAGCCTCACCGCCTCCCACCACCACGATGTCGTCATCAAGTAGCACCGCCCGGGCCCCCCGACGTTTCTCAGAAAGCCCCTCCGACAAGCGGCTCCAGTCGAAGCCATTGCCATCGGCCACACCGACTATCACCTCGTCGCTGCGCGCCAGCTCGGTGCGCCCGCCGGCCAGAATGACCTGGTTGCCAGCGGATGCCACCACCGCCGGCTGGAAACGGGCCAGCAAGGGATCGGGCCCCACCGGGGAGAAAGCGCCGGACTGGGGATCGTAGATGTCGGCCGTGGCCGGTAGCAAGCTGGGTGTGACGCGGAAGTAACCGCTGCCGTCGTAGAGGATGTCCAGTTGCTGGCAACCTCCAACCAGCAGTACCCGACCGTCCACCAGCAACACGGCATCGTGTCCGCCCCGGGCCGAGGAGAGGCTGCCGGTGGGCAGGAAGCTGGCCGTGGCCGGGTCGTAGAGGAACGCCCGGCTGGAGGCCGTCAGCTCGACACCACCGGCGACGTCGCTGATCTGCTCGAAACCACCGGCGATGAGCACCCGGCCATCGGCGAGCACGGTTGCGCTGGCGAAGGCCAGCGCCGGTGTCAGCTCCCCGCGAGTGAAGTTCAAGGTGCCCCCCCGGCGGGTGACGAACACCGCCACCTCGGTGTGCTGTCCGGCCACTATGTCGACGCCCGTGGTAGCCCCCATCCACGTCGGCGCCTTTCCGGCCGGGCAACCAGCCTGTTGATAGCCTTCGACCACGATGGTCAGGCCGGTACCGGCGGTGATATCCACGGTCAGGGATTGCCGTTGCTCCTGGCTGCTTACGTCGAGGCACTGCGACTGTCCCAGCAAGATACCATGCAAGTCCCCGTCGCGAACCGACACCTGCAGGCTGGCCAGATCGGCCGGCAGCCCCACCTGGCCGGGCAAGGCCTGCTGCTGGCTGGCGAAAGACAACGAGATTCCCGCCGAGCCGCTGCCACTGCAGCCGCCGGCAAGCAGCAGAATCCCGCCCAGTACCGATAAGTACCATTGTGCTCTAGGTTTCACTGCGCTTACCTCTCTCCTTCAAAAGGTGAGTGTGACCCGTCCCTTTCCGGCCGGTATCGACTCTCCGCTCCCCAGTCCCAGCACTATTCCCGTCGTCGCTCCGGCCGCCACGGCCGCGCCGACTATGCTCCAGAACCACCAACTGGTGTACCAGCGACTTCCTGGCGCTTGCGAAGTAGCGGGCAGAGCGGGGCCGCCGGGGGGCTCTTCAACGGGCACTTCCTGTACCCTCCCGGCCGGCGGGGGTGGGGTGAAATTATCCGGTTTGGTGGTTCTTTCCCCGGCCGCGCTCTTCCCGGGCGGCCGCCGCTGAACCAGGCTGGGACGCCGGGCCAGCTTCTGCGCCGGTGGCACCCCGGGCTCCGTCGAGCCGGTTGATCCGGTCGCTGCAGCCGCCGGTGCTGGCGATTGCCGGCCGACTGCCTCTGGTGTTCCTTCTTCCTTGCCGCCGGCCAGCTTCTTGCCCGCGGTCGGTTTCTGGACAACCGCCACGGGAGGCTTCTCCACG